>CALISV010000260.1 GCA_938041615.1 uncultured Campylobacter sp.
ATGTCAATGACGTCTTTTTTCTTGGCCATTATATATCCTCCTTTGTGATTCTCTCGCTAAATTTTATCTCTCTTTTTGCTTTTTTACCTAGTAACTCGGGTAAAAATTTAGGGTGCAAGCCATATCCCGGGCGTACGCTTTTTACGTTTTTTTCGCTAAAGATTTCGCCCTCTTTGATGTCCGCGCAGGCGTAAAGCGAGCGGGAAAAGCGACGATTTTGCACGGCCTTATCGTCTAGTTCGTAGTTTACTTTGCCAAGCAATGCTTCGGTATCTCGCACGGCTTTTACCATCTCGCCAAACTCCCGCTCGTCCAAGCTAAAAGCCTCATCGACGCTGCGAACGCTTTTATCTAGGATAAAATGCTTTTCTACGATGCGGGCGCCTAGACTCACGGCGACAACTGGCGCCACGATACCTAGCGTGTGGTCTGAAAAGCCGACCTCGACGCCAAATTTTCGTTTCATATCGGCGATCGTGCGCAGGTTCATCCCATCAAGCGGAGCAGGGTAGCTAGACGTGCATTTTAAAAGCGCGATTTGCTCGTTTCCCGCATCTTTGCAAATTTGTACGATATCGGCGATTTCTTGCTCGGTCGCGATGCCTGTGGAGATGATGATCGGTTTACCTTTGAGCGCGACGTATCTCACGAAATCATAGTCCGTAACCTCAAAGCTTGCTATCTTGTAAGCGGGCGGGTTAAATTTCTCTAAAAAATCCGCATCACCGTTGCAAAATGGGCTTGAAAAGCAGACTAGCCCTTCATCCCGCGCCGCAGCAAAAAGCTGTTCGTGCCACTCTCGCGGCGTCAAAGCTTGCTTGTAGAGCTCGTATAAATTCGCTCCGTCCCACAGCCCGCCTTTTATCATGAAATCCTCGCCGCGCGAATCTAGCGTGAGGCTATCGGGCGTGTATGTTTGCAGCTTTATGGCGTCCGCGCCCGCGCGTTTGGCGGCTTTTATCGTTTCAAGCGCCGTTTGTAGGCTGCCGGAGTGATTTGCCGAGAGCTCGGCGATGATAAATACCTTTTCGTCCGTGTCGAAATTTGCTATTTTCATAAATTTTCCTAACTTTTAGCCATTATATCAAGTTTGCGTAAAGATAACGACATATAGCTCATTTGTTCGTCGCGCCCGTAAATTTCAAAGCCGAATTTACGGTATAGCGCGATTGCTTTTTCGTTTTCGTTGTAGGCGCACGATTTTAGCTCGCCGACTTTAAGCGTTTTGGCGGCGTATTCTACGATGGTTTGCATTAGGATTTTGCCTTTGCCTTTTAGCTCAGGATTTGCGTAAATGCCAAATTCGCACGCATCCGCCTCGATATCCACGAAATCGATCACGCCTATATAGTCGCTATCCTCTTTTACTAAAAAATATCTTTTCGTTTCGTCGTTTTTTAAATTTGAGATAAAGTTTCTGTGCTCTTGCTCGCTCACGCTTTTGTTTTTCATGTATTTTGCGACTCGCTCGTCGTTTCGCCAGCGCAAAATCATCAAAATTTGCTCGTCCGTTAGATCGGTAAAATTTATAAGCTCAAGCAAATTTTATCTCCCCAGTAAGCTTCATATCCATTTTCTTTGAGCCAAGCAAAGATCTCTTTTTGGTTATCCGCTACGCAAATGGCTTTA
>CALISV010000261.1 GCA_938041615.1 uncultured Campylobacter sp.
CAAAGATGGCATAGTCGTGAAATTTAAATATGAGCGTTGCGTAAAATAGCCGCATCGGCTAGATCTATTAAAACCGCCGTATACGTATAAAGGGTAAATTTAAAATCGAAGCTTTGCCGAATTAAATTTACCCGATTTGCCTCGCTATAAAATTTATTCGCCCAGGAAGTATTTCAGATCCGCCTGCGCGTCGCCGCTGATTAGGCGAAGGCCGAAATTTTGCACCAAAAAGCCCAAAATTTCGTCGTTGAAAAACTCAGGCACCGTAGGGCCCACGTTGATATTCTTAACGCCTAGGCTAAATAGCGCAAGCAGGATGATGACCGCCTTTTGCTCCATCCACATCAGCACGATCGAGACCGGCAGGTCGTTTACCGCGATGCCCGTAGCCTCGCTAAGCGCCAGGGCGATCTTGACCGCGCCGTTGCTGTCGTTGCACTGGCCTAGATCGATGTAGCGCGGAAGCTCGGTGCCGGGCACGGTTCCGAAATCCACGTCGTTGAAGCGGAATTTGCCGCAGCTGGAGGTCAAAATCACGCAGTCCTTCGGCAGGCTAAGCGCTAGCTCGCGGTAATACTCGCGTCCCTTGCCCGGCGCGTCGCAGCCTGCGATGACGAAAAAGCGGCGGATTTTGCCAGATTTGATCGCGTCTAAAATTTGCGGCGCGAGGCTCAAAATCGTCTTGTAGTGTCCGCCCGTCACCAAGCTCTCGTCGCTGTCCATGCTCACGTCGCCGCATGCAAGCGCGCACTCGATGAGCGGCGTAAAATCGTCGTTTTGGATATGTTTGACGCCGTCCGTGCCCGCGATAGAGTAGCCAAACAGCCTGTCTGCGTAGCTACAGGACGAGCGAAGCGGCACGATGCAGTTCGTGGTCATCAAAATCGCGCCTTTAAATTCGTTGAAAAGCTTGGTCTGATCGAACCACGCCTTGCCGACGTTGCCCTTTAGGTGCGGATACTTGCGAAGCTGCGGATAGCCGTGCGCAGGAAGCATCTCGGAGTGGGTGTAGATATTGATGCCCTTGCCCTCGGTCGCTTTTAGCAGCGCCTCAAGAGCGTGCAGGTTGTGGCCGCTGACCAAAATCGCCTTGCCCTCGACCTTGTTTTGGCTAACTTTAACCGGGGTCGGTACGCCGAATTTTGCGGTATGCGCCTCGCTTAAAATATCCATCATCTGCACGCCCGCGCTTCCGACGGCCATCAGCTGCGCGATATGCTCGTCAAAGTTAAAATTTGAGTTCGTCAGCGTGAAATACAGCGTGTCCGCCATGACGGTATCGACCGCGCTAGTATCGGCGCCGAGCTCGTGCGCGTGGTGGCGGTAGGCGCTAAGGCCTTTAAGTCCGAAAACCATAGTGTCCTGAAGTAACGCCAGCGTGGAGGTTTTACCGCAGGTGCCACGGTCTTGGCCCTTTGCGCCGCAGCCCTCGGGCGCGCTCATTTGACACTGATGACAGAACATCTCTTGATTGTAACTCATAGAAAATCCTTTATAAAAAATTAGTTCTAAATTTTAAGATTTTATTTATAATAACGACTTGATCGCCGTCAAGAAACGGCGAAAATTTATCAAAATTATTTATAAAATGAGAATTTAATTTCTTGCGACAGCGCGGTCGCTACTCAAATTTGGCCAAGTTTTTAGAATTCTTAACTAAAGCGCAGCGGATTGGTGCATTATGGAGTTAAAACTCATTGCCGCACAAAGTAATCTAGGCTAAAGATTTAAGCGATCGCAGGGGCAAGGAGAGAGTCTCTTGCCGCGCTTAAAAAAAGAGAATTTAGGTATAATAACGGCAAATATATAAAAGAATTTCATTATATTTTACTAAAACCGGCAAAGCGGTTTTGCGGGCGGTAAGATAGAGTCGCAGCTAAATCTGCCTAGGTTTCGT
>CALISV010000262.1 GCA_938041615.1 uncultured Campylobacter sp.
CCACCAGCCGATTGTTTTTTGTCCTAGGCGTAGCTCGCGCGAGATCTTTTCGATGTCGGCGAACGGATCGTCTGAAAACACGTGTATGCCGTCAAATTTACCCTCGTCGTACTCGAGTATCTTACGCAGCGCTTCGACGCTCGTGTAAAGGTAGCTTTTATCGTAGGCCACAAGCCCCGAGCTAAACGAGCTCACGACTTCAAAGCGCTTCATTTTAGGCGTTAGAGCAAAGCCGCTCGGGTCATTTTTGGTAAAAATGAGCGTGAGTTTGTCATTTTCGTTTATCATCATCTCGTTTTTTACGCCTTGTCCGACGAGCAGGCCGTATCCGTCTAGCTCGCGGTCCTTAAGGCCTGCCGCCACGACCGAGTTTATCTGCTTTTCGTCCGGCGAATTTACGCCAAAAAGTAGTCCGCCCTCGAAGCTATTTGCACCCTTGATGATAACTTGACTCATGATGTACGGGCTAAATTTGAGATTCGGAAACTTCTGTTTTAGTTCGCTAACGTCGCTTTCGTCGATGTTACCGCGTATGGCGGAGAGGATCGTGATCGGGTAGTTCATGGTAAAAAGTTTGCGCTCAAATTCCTTGTCAAAGCCGTTCATGATCGCCATCGCAACGATGAGCACCATGAGCCCGACGCCCACACCTAGAAACGCTAGCAGCGCCGAAAGCATGATAAACGGCTGTGTTTTATCAAACCGTAGATATTTAAAAAGTAGATATTTGGTTAGGCTCATTTGATTTTCCGTTGTTTAAATTTGGGCTTTGACTTGCTCGCTATTTTTGTTTCGCTTGATCTTATTTTAAATTTGCGCCAAGTGCGATCTAAAATTCAAATTTGAATATCCGTGCAAATTTGACGTAAAATTTTTAAACCGCTTGCAAACTCCGGGCGTTTTAAATTTACGTTACGATTTTGCGCCGCTGCAAAAAGGCGGCAAATTTAAATGCTAAATTTAGCAAACCGCCGCCAAAACACCAAAGCTAAATTTTATCCCAATCCTCCGCAAAAGCTCCTTTTTTAGGGCCGCTCTTGCCGTGGCAGTCTTTGTATTTTTTACCGCTTCCGCACGGGCATGGGTCGTTTCGCGATACTTTTTTACCAGGCTTTTCTTCGCTCTCGGGTGCGCGGGCAGTCTCGCTATCTTGAGCTTCTTGCGGCGCAGACTCACTAGGCTCGGAGAAGCTTAGGCGCACGGCCGTTAGTATCTTGATACTCTCAAATTTGATGCGACTAACGAGCTCCATAAAGAGATTAAAGCTCTCTTTTTTATATTCGGTTAGTGGATCTTTTTGGTTGTAGCCGCGCAGTCCGATGCCGGTTTTTAGGATGTCCATCTGATATAGATGCTCGCGCCACGCGGTGTCTAGCACCTGCAGGCAAAGCACCTTTTCTAGGTATCTGCGCTGATCGGCGCCTATGACGCCCATTTTTTCTTCGTAGTCGGCTTCAAATTTAGCCGTTATCTTTTCGGCAAGCTCGGCATAGTCGAGATCTTTTAGATCATCTGGCTGCATGAACGCGCCGTTTGAGATTATCACGGAGCTTAGTTTTTCGAGATTGTATTCGCTCTTTGGCTCGCCTGCGTAAATTTCAGCCTGAGCTAGCAGATGCTCGACAAATTCGGCGCGATTTTGTTTGATTTTTTCGCCGACTTCAAAATTTGGATCAAGCAACTCGTTTCTAAATTTATACACCGTTTTTCGTTGCTCGTTTGCGACGTCGTCGTACTCGAGGATGTGTTTTCGCGCTTCAAAGTGCAGACTCTCGACCTTTTTTTGCGCGTTTTCGACGGCTCTTGTGACCATTTTGGAGTCGATGCTTTCGCCCTCTTCGATACCAAGGCGCGTCATTATCGCCTTTATGCGGTCGCTGCCGAATATCCGAAGTAAGTTATCCTCAAGTAAAAGCGGCTCACTCCCGGATCACCCTGACGTCCCGAGCGGCCTCGCAGCTGGTTGTCGATACGGCGGCTCTCGTGCCTTTCGGTACCGATGATGTATAGACCGCCTAGGTTTCGCACCTCGTCGTCGATACGGATATCTACGCCGCGTCCGGCCATATTCGTCGCGATCGTAACCGCGCCGCGAGCGCCGGCTTGAGCGATGATCTCGGCCTCTTTTTCGTGGTTTTTAGCATTTAGCACAGAGTGTGGGATGCCAGCTTTTTTAAGCATCTCGTGAAGTACCTCACTGCGCTCAATACTTGCAGTTCCCACAAGCACTGGCTGACCTTTCTCGTGAGCTTTTTTAACCTCATCAATAACTGCTTTAAATTTCTCATTTTGAGTTTTGTAGATAAGGTCGTTTTGATCGATTCTTTTAACTGGTAAATTTGTGGGGATCGAGATAACTTCAAGGTTATAAATTTGAGAAAACTCAGTGGCCTCTGTCTGAGCGGTACCAGTCATACCAGCAAGCTTTTTATACATCCTAAAGTAGTTTTGATATGTTGTGTCGGCTAAAGTTTGGCTCTCTTCTTGGATTTTCACACCCTCTTTTGCCTCGAGCGCTTGATGAAGTCCCTCGCTAAAGCGTCTGCCTTCGCTTAGACGTCCTGTAAATTCATCAACGATAACAACCTCGCCATCTTTTACGACATAATGAACGTCTTTTTCAAAGAGGTTGTGAGCTTTTAGAGCTTGGTCTAGATGGTGGCTTAGTATGGCATTTTCAAGGTTATATAAATTTTCAACACCAAATAATTTTTCAGCCTTGCTGATGCCAGCTTCTGTGATCATTATCGTTCTATTTTTTTCATCGACTATGAAGTCCCCTGTTGGCTTTGAGCCTGGCACATTTGGATCAGCTGGAGTGCCTCTAGTAAGCCGTTTTGCGACCTGATCAGCTCTTATGTAGCCATCGAGTGTGCGATTTGTTGGACCAGAGATTAT
>CALISV010000263.1 GCA_938041615.1 uncultured Campylobacter sp.
ATATATCCACTCTCGCTAATATTTTTAAACCTCACCCCCAGCTCCCGCTTCAGCCTCAGCACGACGTTTTGTATCGCGCCCTTGCTCGTTTGCTCGCCCTCGTAGACGAACTCCTCGATCATCTCGTAGCTCACGAGCTTGTTTAGATTGTACGCAAAGAGCCAAAAGAGCTTGTTTTGCAAAAATGATAGATAAATTTCCTCGCCGTTTTTGTAGATCTTTTCTTTGGCGAGATTTATGCTAGTTTGCGGGCCCAGGCGCACGAGCTTTTCGTCCTTTTCGTAGGTTAGAGCCACGAGCAGGCGGCAAAGCGCGGCGATATCGACGGGCTTTTTTAGAAACGACGCCGCGCCGTGCTCGATGCTTTTGATGAGGTTGTCGTCGGTGTCGTAGGAGGTAAAGACGATAAATTTTTGCGCGGGCTTTATGCGCATCATCTCCTTCATCATCTCAAAGCCGTTCATCGCGGGCATGTGGATGTCGGTGATGACGACGGCGGGGGCTAGCTTTTTAAAGCGCTCCAGCCCCTCTAGCCCGTCTGCCGCGCCCCAGACGCTTAGGCAGTAGGGCTTTAGCCCGCCTATTAGCAGCTCCCTTGCGATCTCGTCGTCCTCGACGATGAGGACGGTCAGGTCTTTAAGCAGCTTTAAGTGCTCTTGCATCTCACTCCTTTAAATTTATCTCAAAGCTTAGCTCAAACGTCGTCGGATCGCCCGCGCTTAGAAGCCTAATGTCGCCTGAAAGCTTTTCGTTTGCTAGCTTTTTGCCAAAATACAGCCCGATACCGCTTCCTTGCTTTTTGGTGGTTTTTGGCTGGGTTAAAATTTTATCCCGAAGCTCCCTGCTCACGCCGCTGCCGTAGTCCGTGACGGATATTTTGCACGTGCCGTTTTCAAATTTGACGTCGATAAAAACCTGCCGCTTGGCGATCTCGTCTTTGTACCGCTCAACGACTGCGTCTTTTGCATTGTGAATGAGGATGAGCAAAATTTGCTGCACGATGCCCATTCTCTGCGTGGCCTCTTCGTCTTTAAATTTACTCAGGCTTACCGTAACGTTTGCCTTGCTAAGCTCGGTGTGCATGAGCTTTAGCAGGTCTTTTATGCAGCGCTGCACGCTAAATTTTTGCGGAGCGTCGCTACTTTTATAAAAATTTCTAAAAATCTCGATCGTATCGCTTAAAAGCACGGTCGCAGCCTGCCCCTTTTGCAGCATACTCTCTAGCGTCGCGGCGTCTAGTTTGCCGTCTTTTTGCAGCATGAGCAGGCTTGAGATCATCAAATTTAGCGAATTAACCGGCTGGATAAACTGATGATTTATGCCGCTGATTAGCTCGCCCGCCTCGCTCATACGGGCTTTGTGCTTGAGCAGGGCTTCGTAGTCGTCTTGCAGATTTTTGATTTTTGAGTACATAAAGTTATGGAGGAAATTTGCCACCAGCGCCAGCGCCGCGAACGCAAAAAGCAGGATGAGGGCGTTTTTTAGCACGGAGTTAAGCAGCGCTGCAAGCTCCTTTTCATTATCCGTTCCTGCGCCTATAAACCAGTTTAGCGTGGGGATTTCGGCGACGGAGATGAAATTTGAGCCGATATTTAGGCTCGTGATATCTTCGCCCCGCAGGAAAAGCTCTTTAAATTTATCCTCGATCTGCTTTTTTAGCGCCGCATCCTTCATCGGAGTTAAAATTTCGCCGCCGTGCGTGACGATAAAGGCGTAGGAATCGGGCGCTAGCTTAAATTTTTCCATATTTTTTAGTATGTTTTGCAGCTTCACCACGCCGCAAAACACCCCTGCAAACGAGCCGCCGTCCATGACGGGCACGCATAAATTTAGCGTCGGCTCGCCTAAAATTTTATGGCGCTGCATAAAATTTACCGTGGGCGCTAGCGTGTTTTTGGTCTCTTCAAACCACACAAGCCCCGTGCGCAGGCTCTTTGGCATCGCTTCATCGTCGCCTAGCTCCTTGCCGTCCACGAAGATCTCCCCGTCCTCGCGCAAAAACTGCAAGGCGTCAAATTCTGCGGAGTTTTCTTTAAAAAGCCGTATGAAGCCGCCGAGCTTTTCGCTATCTTGCGAGATGCCCGCGTTTTGCATAAATTTAGCCGCGCGCACCAGCGAGCGCAGCCGCTCGTCTAGCCAAAACGAGAAATTCCCGACCATATTTTCGCTAGCGGCGATCTTGTTTTTATCCGCGAGCGCCGTGATCTGCGCCTTGGCGTCCTCGTAGTTTTTCACGCCCAAAAGCACCACGAAAAGGCTTGCGAAAATGATGATGAAGTAGATTTTAAAATTATGCTCGCGTAAGGCTTTCATACGGCGAGTATAGCAAAATCGGTCTAAATTTAGACCGATTTAAGCTTTCTTGATAGTTAAAATTTTGCAAATAAACATCGCGGCAAGCACGACGAAGCAGACGCCAAAGCCGATCAGCGTGCAGTCTGCCATCGACATAAATTTGCTTGATGGGATCAGATACCAGCCGTCCTCGTAAAGATCGACGAGATACTTCTGAAAGCCGCTTAGCGTGACGCCGTCGGGTACCATCGGATTATCGTAGCCGCAGTCGCCCGTAGGTAAAAACCAATCAGGCGCCCACCGCTCAAGCGGCAAGCCGAACGGATAGTGCGGCTCGGTCGAGCAGCCCTGCACGCCGAACGGATCGTCTCCGTGCACGGCGTCGTGGATCTTGGCGAGCTTGACGCTATACATTATGCCCTGGATCGCGCCCCAAAAGGCTAGCAGGTAGCCAAGCGCGGCGAGGAGCAAATTTTTAGGATTTATGATCGCGACCAGGCCTCCCAGCGCCATGCACAAAAAGGCAAAGCGGATATAGACGCACTGCTCGCAAGGCGGCATATAGACGTAGTTTTGAAACAGCGAGTGCGCGAGGACCACGAGCCCGACGCTCACCGCGATTAGTATCGCCCACGGCAGGCGGCTATCTGCGAATTTTGCTATTTTTTCCGCAAATTTCATGCTCGCGCCCTATTTTTTGAGTAGCTCTTCGATTAGCTGCGCCATGCCGTCGATAGAGCTGATGGACTTCGTCATGATGAGGTATTTGCCGTTTACGACAAAGGCCGGCACGCCCTGGATCTTGGCTACGTCGTAGCTCTCGTCCCATTTTTTAAGCAGTTCGGCGACTT
>CALISV010000264.1 GCA_938041615.1 uncultured Campylobacter sp.
TCGAAGAGATAGAAAACATCGCAAAAAGTAAAGAAGGCATCAAGCAAGCCTACGCGATAAACGCGGGCCGCGAGATCCGCGTCATCGCAAACGCCAAGCTCATCAACGACGACGAAGCGGTGCTCGTAGCTAAAGAAATCGCCGCAGAGATCGAGAGCAAGGTGCAGTATCCAGGCGAGATCAAAGTAAACGTGATCCGAGAAACCAGAGCCATAGAAATGGCGAAATAGGTCGAATTTAGGTAGAAAATGAGAAAAATTTTACTAGCGATTTTTTGCGTTTTAGCGCTTTCGGCAAACGACGAGCTCGTGCTAAACGCGTCAAATTCTTTTACGACGACGATGCGTAAAAACGCAGATGCGCCGGTTAAGGCTTTGCTTCAAAATGCAAAAGCGGTCGTCGTTTTTCCGAGCATTACTAAAGTTGGCTTCGTTCTTGGCGGCATGCACGGCAAAGGCGTGATGCTCGTGGGAAACCCGTATGCGCCCAGCGAAATGATGGTCGTGGATATCAGCGGCGGCAGTATCGGACTACAGGTGGGTTACGAAAATAGCTCGCTCGTGCTTTTTATCCTAAAAGATAGCCTCGTAGCCGACATAAAAGACGCCAAAATCACGATAAATGCCGACGCATCTTTTGCATTTGCCGATACGGGCAAATTTTACGGCAGAGTGAGCGATTTTAGCTTTACGAGCGATATCTACGCATATACGGACAACGACGGGTTTTTCGCGGGGGCGAGCTTTGGCGGAGCGGTACTAGCTAAAACTAACGACGCGCCTCTAAGGATGGATAGCTACGGATATAACGCGCTAATGGGCGCTATCTCAAAATACTAAAGGCCAAATTTGCAAGAGATGCTAACCTCGCTATCAACCTACGGGTACGTGATAGTGTTTTTATATTCGCTTGGAGGCGGTATGGTTGCTATCATCGCAGCCGGCGTGCTAGCTCATCTAGGCAAGATGGACATAACCGTGAGTATCGTACTGGCGGCTGTCGCTAACGCTATCGGCGATACTTTGCTTTTTTACGTCAGCAGGTATAACCGCGCGGCCGTGATGCCGTATCTGGCTAGACATAAACGCAAACTTGCCTTCTCTCAAATTTTATTCAAGCAGCACGGAAATAAAATAATATTTTTCAAAAAATTTATCTACGGACTAAAGACTCTCATACCGCTTGCTATCGGACTTACGAAGTATTCGTTTGTCAAATTTAGCGTCATAAACGTTGTTAGCGCGGTAGCTTGGGCAGTTTTGCTCGGGCTTGGCAGCTTTTGGGCGGGCGAGGCGTTTGAGCGGGCGTGGGATTTTATGGGCGAAAACGGCTGGCTGATGCCGGTTGCGATGTTTTCGCTACTGACGCTCATTTGGGTATATCTACAACAAGCAACAAAAAAGAAAGGAAGGTCGGAATGAAAAAGTTACTCATTGTATTGGTGATTATAGCCGGCGTGGTTTTTGGCGGGCTGAAATTCAACGCAAACAAGGTGGAGGAAAAATATAACGAGGCTTTGAATCTAATCAAAGCAAACGGTATGGAGGTCAAAAACAGCGTATTTGAGGGCGGTCTACTAAAGTCGCACGCAAACTACGACGTGGTTTTGTCTAAAAACTACATAAACGAGCTCGTCTCTCTTGGCGAAGAGTACGGTGCACCAGAGGACCTAATGATAAAAATCGACATGAATATCTCGCATGGATTTGATAGTTTGCTGGGTAAATTTGAGGTTGCGGGTGATGCTGAGTTTTTAAACGATCCGTATAAAAATTTTATCAAAGAGATATTTGATACGACTAGACCTATCAAATTTCACGCGGACGGCGCTTCGGGCGGAGATAAAAAATTCGTCTTTGAGCTAGTCGGAGTGCAAAAAGAACAAGACGGCAATAAGCTAAATCTCGCCAAATCGTTTTTAAATTTTGATTTAAACGGCGAAAAGAAAATAACCGGAGTCTCTTTCGTAAACGACTTTATCGACTTTGCTAGCAAACAAGGCGTCGCTATAAAGATAAAAAATATCGACTACGACGTGAAGTACGAAACTCCGATCGAGCCAAAAATGATCTCTAAAGCGCTCGTAAATAGCACTTATAAATTTGAGCTTGGCGGTATAGACGTGATTTCGGGTGCCGAGGCTCTGCAAATTGGAAAGATAGCGAGCGACTCAAAACTAACCGTGCTAAGCGATACTTTAACGCAGGATGATACGAGCACTATAGAGAAAATAAAATATGGAAAATATGAATTTAAAGACTTTTTGATCAAAACGAAATTTGCAAATTTAGATAAAGGCGCGTTTGAGGATATTATTAATGCAAAGGGAGAGCCTGAAGCTCAGCTTGCGGCGATAATGCAAGCGCTTGATAAATTTATAAAAAGAGCGCCGAAACTTACATTTGACAATTTAAATTTTAAAAATGCGGCAGGTAAGAGTTATGTCTCAAATTTTGAGATTTCTATCGATCCGGACGGCATAGATACTCAAAATCTGCTCGAAAATATCCCGACTGCTATAAATTTTAGCGGTAAAATCGAGCTTGATACGACGCCTGGTGGGTTTGTATTTGGTAGCGGTGAGGAAAAAGAGGGGATAGATGCTATGCTCGTAAACGGCGGACTATTTAAAGAAAACGGCGGCAAATACGTAACTATTTTTAAATATAATAAAAGAACGCAAGATTTGATCTTTAACGAAAATTTATCTCTAAAATCTCTTTTTCAATAAAATTTAGCATGCTTAGACAAATTTTATGTTTGTTTAAGCATGTTTTCTATATACTTCACTTTCCGCTTCACAGAAAGCGAGTTTTTTAAATTAACACTGTTAAACTAATTAGTCAATCTTTGAAATCTAAACAAG
>CALISV010000265.1 GCA_938041615.1 uncultured Campylobacter sp.
AACGTGAGATTATTATGAGCATTTTTATCCTTAAATTTAGTAAATTTTAGACGTAATTATAAAAAATCTCGCATTAAAAATCGGTTTTGCGCAAAAATGCGGCGAAATTTCAAATTTTACCCGTCAAATTCGCTAAAATATCCGCAAAAATCACGCAAGGAGAGCAAATGAAATACGATTTTGACGCGCCTGTAGAGCGAGGCGGGACGTATTCGTCAAAGTGGAAAACAAGCAAAGACGAGCTACCGATGTGGGTAGCGGATATGGATTTTAAGGTCGCGCCCGAAATTTTAGAAGCGCTGCAAAAGCGCCTAGACAACGGTGTTTTTGGCTACTCATACGTGCCGCAGGAGTGGAATGAAGCCATCTGCTCATGGTGGAGCAGGCGTCACGACGTCAAATTTGACCCAAATTGGCTGATTTTTTGCACGGGCGTGATACCGATCATTAGCTCTGCGGTGCGCAAATTTACGAGCGTGGGCGATAAAATCATAATCCAAAGCCCCGTCTATCACGTCTTTTACCGCAGCATCGAAAACAACGGCAGGATCGCGCTCACAAACGAGCTAGCCTACGACGGGCGCGGCTACGACATTGATTTTAAAGACCTCGAAGAAAAGCTCGCCGACCCGCTAACGACGATGTTTATCCTTTGCAACCCGCACAATCCCGTCGGTAAAATTTGGAGCGAGGAAAAGCTAGCCAAAATCGGCGAACTATGCGCTAAACACGGCGTTTTGGTGATATCTGACGAGATTCACTGCGACATAACGAGCCCGGGCAAAAGCTACGTGCCGTTTATCCGCGCGAGCGAAACTTGCAAAAACATCTCGATCACCTGCGTTTCGCCGACCAAAGCCTTTAACATCGCCGGCTTGCAAAGCTCCGCCGCCGTGGTGCCAAACCCAAAACTGCGCGCCAAAATGGCAAAAGCTATCAACGACGACGAGGTCGGCGAGGGCAATGCGTTTTCTTGTATCGCGGCGATCGCGGCGTTTGAGCGAGGCGAAGCGTGGCTCGAGCAGATGCAGGGATACATAGAGCAAAACCGCAAAATCGTGAGCGAGTTTTTGCAAAACGAACTGCCGCAGATCAGGCTTGTAGAGCAGGACGCGACCTATCTGCTATGGCTTGACTGCCGCGAAATTTGCGACGACGCGAGCGATTTTCATAAATTTTTACGCCAAAAAGCGGGGCTTTGGCTAAACGACGGCAACGCGTACAGAGGCGAGGAAAAATGCTTCCTGCGCCTCAATATCGCAACCCAAAGATCGCGCGTACTAGAGGGCCTAAAACGCCTAAAATCAGGCGCTCTGGCCTATGCGAAAAGCAGGGAATAATATATTTACGAAAAATTGGGATAAAATTTAGACCTTTTTGGTATGATTTGCGCGTCCGACAAGAAAACCTCCTTTTTGTAACGGCGCCTCGGCTCCCCCTGCCGAGGCGTTTTTGTCTTATTCATTAAGCTTTTTTAGTTATAATCCTTCTCATAAATTTACTCCGCCTAGCTCAAATTTAAGCAAATTTAGCGTTTCAGGCGAAAGGACGAAAATGCTAACTCACATAGACGAAAACAACCGCCCCAAAATGGTCGACGTAAGCGACAAGGGCGTAACTACGCGCATAGCCGTAGCAAGTGGCATCATAAAAATGTCGCGCGAGGCCTTTGACGCGATCAAAAACAATACCGGCAAAAAGGGCCCGGTTTTGCAAACCGCCGTCGTAGGCGCGATAATGGGCGCGAAAAAGACGAGCGAACTCATCCCGATGTGCCATCCGCTGCTAATTGGCGGCATAAACTGCGACATCGAGGAGTTAGAGGGTATCTGCGCCTACAAGCTAACCGTTAGCGTCAAGATAGACGGCAAAACAGGCGTCGAGATGGAGGCGCTAACGGGCGTTAGCGTCGGGCTACTAACAATCTACGACATGATAAAAGCGATAGATAAAACCATGCAGATAACAGATATCGCGCTAGAAAGCAAAAGCGGAGGCAAAAGTGGCGACTACATGCGATCTAAATAAAGAACCTGAAATCTCATATCCAAATTTTTGGGAATACAAAATCATCGTACTTGAAAACGAAAACGCCGAAGCTATCGCGCAGGGCGTCGTAGGCGAGAGGCAACACAAGATAACGCCGTCAAAATCGAGCAAAGATGGCAAATACAAAAGCTACAATCTAAGCGTTTTGGTTAATTCTAACGAGGAGCGATTAGAGATATTTTCCGCGCTAAGACGCGTTTGCAAGTACGTATTATAAGGACTTTCATGCAAAATTTAGTCTTCATCCAAACCATAAAAGAGAACAAAAACGACCCGCAAATTTCCGTTTTGATCAGGGAATTTGCGCTAAGCGAGTTTAGAAAAAGCGTCAAAGGCGCAAAAGGCGGAAACGCAAACGCGGCTCTGGCTAAAGAATTTGAGCAAATTTGCGAGGCGCTAAAAGGCGAGGATCTGCTAAACCGCCAAAACGTCGCCAACCTCATCCAAAGCGCGGGCGACGCGCTCAGCGAAGCAAAAGAGCAGTACATCCACCGCCTAATCTACGAAAAAGAGCAGATCGAGCGGCAAATTTACGCGCAAAAAGACGAGATCAAAAACGACATTCGCGCACTGCTTGAAAATATGGAAAACTTCATAAAAAGTAGCGACCTGGCGGATAAAGAGGAAATTTTAACCGCGATAGACGAAAAGATGCTCTGCGAGCTGCAAATGCTGGGAATCCTAAAAGAAACTACCGAAGCGGCGTTTCTAACCGCGATCGAAAAGGGCGACGACGTGAAAGATACGGTGGAGCAAATCGCCAAAAACGTCGTACTTAGCGCGACAAACGAGGGCGAAGCGAGCAAAGAGCGCATCCTGGAGATCGCAAGGACGGTCTGCGAAGCGGCGTGCGAGATAGCCGACGTCGATCAGGCCTTTGCCAAAGAGCTAATCAGCGGCGCTATCGGAGGCGTAAAAGAGGCGCTTAGCAAAAGGACGGAGAAGTTTATCGAGGAGATCAAATTTGCCCCGGACGGCCAGACGCTGCTTGGCGAAGCTAAAGAATTTATAAGACTCGAGGAGAGGTTCGTAGCGATGCTGCGTGATATGGCGCGCTCAGATGAGCCGTCTGCGGCCGTGATAAACGAAATCCTAGACGAGTCCGTCGATAGCTACTTCGCCAAATTTAAGCGCCTGCAAAACGACGTTTCTCGCCAGATCGAGCTTCAGCTAGAGGAGCTAAAATTTAACGAAAATATCGATAAATTCGCTAGCCTTGCGGGAGCTAAATTTGAGGAGTTAAAGCGCGAAGTAACTCAAGCCGGCGATAAATTTAAAGAAAATTTTAACGCCAAAGAACGCCTCGAAGCGCTCAAAAAAGATATCGGCGACTTTGAAAAGCGAACGCAGGAGAAGCTAAGCGCGATAAATGCGAGCGAGATCGGCGAAAATCTCAAAGCAAAATCAAAAGAACTAGGCGAGAAGCTCTACAAAGCCGCCGAAAATCTCATAAAAAACGCCAAAGGAAAAATCGGCAAAAAAGAGGACGAGAAAAAGGACGAGTGAGCTAAGCTCGGGCGCATTTAGTTAAATTTGCGCCCGGGTTTACTTATTTGTTTGGACGGCGATAAATTTGACGCGGTAAATTTGCGCTCGAATTTGACTCCGCCAAAACGCCGCGAAAGTCAAATTTAACCCCAAAGG
>CALISV010000266.1 GCA_938041615.1 uncultured Campylobacter sp.
CAGGTAAATCCGTCATCGCGGCAGCTTTTTCGCCTACTCCCATTATGGCGGCATCTACGCTGATATCTAGGGTGCCTTTGCCGTTTACTAAACCGTCGTAAGATCTGCTTGATTTAAAAAGTATTATCAAATCGCTTGATTGGTAGCCTGCTTGCGCGCCTATGCCGCCGCCTCTAAAATCCACGAATATCGGGCTGCTCCATTCGTTATCATCGTTTTTAGCCACGAAAATACCGCTTCCGTTATGTCCGCTGATTATAAACCCGCTCTTAACGAGATCCGGGATGATTACGATGCCCTTGACGTCTTTTAGGTTGATTTTTCTGTTTTTTTCGGCAAGTTTTTCGTTGTCTTGTCCGAACGTATCTAGGATGTTTAGTGCCGTTTTTACTCTTTGATTTTGCGTAAGTTCGGCAAAAGCAGCTCCCGATAGCAACATGAGGCAAAGCGCCAGTTTGAAAAAATTTCGCATTTCGTTTCCTTTTTCGTAAAATTTACCCGCTATTATAGTATTTTTTTATTAAATTTAAAAATTATTCGTTAAATTTACGTAAAGGATGTAAATGAAAAAAATTATTTTAGCCGTTTTGATTTGTTTAAATTTGAGCGCAAAAGAGCAGGCTGGTGCGCCGAGCGAAACTCAGACTATCGTAAACGGCGACGTGGAGATAGTGCAGGTGGAGGTGAAATTTGCAGGAAATTTAAGCATAGATGGCAAGAAAAAGCGCTGGCTTAACGTGCCAGGGGATGAAAATCTAAAATTTGCCATCGTTTCCGCTAGCTACCGTCAAAAGGGCGAAATAAAGCTAGTAAACGGGCTTAAAAGCGGCGATGAGACGATAGTTTTTAAGATCGTAGAGGGCGAATATAAAAAAGAAAAAATAACCGTCGAGGGCAGCAAGGTGACGCCTCCAAAAGAGGTGCTAAAGCGTATTGAGGAGGAGCGCGAGGAGGCGAATAAAATCTACGCCACGGCTAATGCCGGGTTAAAATTTGACTCCAAATTTATCCTACCGATGAGCTCGGCGGTTACGAGTCCGTTTGGCACCGCACGCGTATTTAACGGCACTTTAAAAAGCTACCACGGCGGCACGGACTTTAGGGCCGCAGTCGGCACGTCGGTGATCGCGGCAAACGACGGCGTAGTCGCCATCGCAAAAGATCGCTACTACGCGGGCGGATCTGTGGTTATAAACCACGGCGAGGGCATTTACACGCAGTACTATCATCTAAGCGCGCTAAACGTAAAAGTCGGACAAAGCGTCAAAAAAGGCGATATCATCGCGCTTAGCGGCGCTAGCGGACGAGTGAGCGGGCCACACCTGCACTTTGGCGTGATCGCCGGCGGCGTGCAGGTAAATCCGCTAAATTTCGTCAAAAAAATCAACGAAATTTTAAATTAACATTTTTTTCACGACTTTTCTTTAAACTTCGCTCATCTTTTTAAAGGAGAGAAAATGAAAAAAGTAGTTTTGATTAGTATGCTGGTTGCGGGCGGGCTTTTTGCCGCGTCGCTTGAAAATAGCACAAACGACGAGCTATATAAAATGGTCGCAAATGCCGATGCTAAGACGCTTAGCGAAGTAGCGTTTGAGATAGACAAGCGTGCGGGCAAACTAAGATACGAGGCAAAAGAGGTTAAGCGCGGGCTAAAAGCCGAGATGGTAAAGAAAATGGATGCTATGAGCGTCGCCGATAGACAAAATTTCATGCAGGATTTTCGCAAAAGCTACAATGACAAGGTTGGCGCGCTAAGCGTGGCGGAAGCAAAAAGGCTTGATATCGAGCTAAAAGACGGCGATGACGACGATGTTTTTCACAAGAAATTTAAGCGAGATTTTAAGGGTGGATTTATAAAAGATAAAGACGGCAAAGGTCCGCATATGCCGCAAAATAAAGAGTAAATTCGGCTTTTTGCGGGGCGGATTTTCGTTTAAATTTGCGCGAGAATTTGCCCTGCTTTTTACAAATTTAAGCACTTTGGCGACGACGTAGATTTATGAAATTTTACCTTCAAATTTAGATGAAATTTGATAAATTTACGCAAGATCTGTTTGTGGCTAAATTTGAACGCATGTGGGTAAATTTAATGCAAATTTGAGACGTTGGGCAAAAATTTAGCGCAAAGCCGCGCCGACAGATGAAACAAAAATCAAGCAGATAAAACGCCGCAAAACGACAAAAACAAACCAAAACGGAGCGAAAATGAGTAAAATTTTGATCGTCGAGGACGAAAATATGCTGCTTGAGATGATGTGCGCGTATTTGCAGGCTCAGGGCTATGAGACAGCGGGCGCGAAAAGCTACGACGATGCGTTAAATTTAGCCTACGAGAGCAACTTTGATCTTTGGATATTTGACGTCAAGATCATCGGCGGCAGCGGCTTTGCGCTACTTCGGGAGCTGCGAAACGCTGGCAAAAACACGCCTTGCATATTTACGACCTCGCTAAATACGCTTGATGACGTGCAAACCGGCTTTACTAGCGGCTGCGACGACTACATCAAAAAGCCGTTTGAGCTAAAAGAGCTACATCTGCGCGTGCAAAATTTGCTAAAACGTACCTTCGTGCATAACAAAAACGAGCTGGTAAATCTGGGCGAAAATTTGGGCTTTGATATGAATCAGGGCTTGCTATTTCGTGACGGCAAGGCTGTCTCGATGCCCAAAAAGCAGTCTAGGCTGCTGGCACTCTTACTTAAAAATCAGGATAAATTTTTAAGTAGGGAGGAGATTTATTCTCAAATTTGGGACTACGACGAGAGTCCTAGCGAGCTTAGTTTGCGCGTTTATATCGCGGAGCTGCGTAAAATTTTAGGCAAAGAGCGTATCGTGAGCGCCTCAAAGCTAGGCTATAAATATGTTTAAGCTTTTTGCGGTCGCCAGGAGACAAAGAGTAGGCTGTCGGTCTAAAATTTTATCCAAATTTACGCAAATCTTTTACTGTTTTAAACATCAAAATTTAGGTCCGCAAGATAGCCGCAAATTTAATCCAAAAGGCGGTAAATGTCCTTGCTAAAACCTCTTAAAAAAGCCTTTGCAGCGCTCTCGGACCGTCAAATTTTACCTATATTTTTACTTTATTTTATCACGAGCACCGCATTTTTGATCTTTTTTGCGCAGATGTTTTATGAGCGCGAGAAACATTTTATACTCGATCGTGACGTATTTATCGTGCGAGATTTACAGCACCACCTGCAAAATAAATTACAAAAAAACGGCGAGATAGACGACGATGATTTCGACGACGTCGAGGCTTTTGCCGTAAATTTAAAAACGGGCGAGGAGGTTGAGGACGACTTTGAGCCGCGCGAAGGCATGCCGCACAGATACAAGGACGGAGCGAGCTCGGTGGTGCAGTTTTACCTCAAAAATCGACTCGGCGAGGAGGAATACTACGTCGCTGTAAAGGTTGCCGATCCCGAGTTTGCGATTCTCACGCTAAAACTAAAGATAATATTTTTCTCGTTTATGATACTGCTTGCTATTTTAGTCATAGCTTATTTTATCATCCGTCTTTCGCTGCGTCCGCTTTACCGCCGCATCGACTTTTTAAATGGCTTTATCAGGGATACGACGCACGAGATAAACACGCCTCTTAGCGTCATTTTGATGAGTATCGAGATGTTTGAAACCGATCCGAAAAAATACTTAAATAACATAAAAACCGCCTCCAAAACGATCTCGACGCTATACGAGGACCTCACGCTAGTAAAGCTTAGCGGCAAAGAGGACGGCGCGGTGACGAGCTTTAGCTTGAGCGAGTTGGTGCGCGAGAGGATCGGGTATTTTGGGCTAAATTTGGAGCAAAAAAATATAAATTTAAGCACGCAAATAGCCGAGGTGCAGCTGCGCTCATCCTATAAAAAAACGCGAAAAATCATCGACAACCTACTAAGTAATGCTATAAAATATTGCGACGAAAATGGCCGCGTAAGCGTAAATTTAACCCCTGCTGCGCTCGCGATTTCAAACAGCGGCGCGGGCATCGCTAAGGAAAATTTGCCGCGGATTTTTGAGCTTTACACGCGGTTTGACGAGCGAAACGGCGGCTTTGGCATAGGGCTTCATATCGTTAAAACTTTTTGTAAAGAGCTAGGGTTTAAAATCTCGTGTAAAAGCAGTGAGGGGCTCACGGAGTTTCGCGTGGAGTTTGGCGGGAGCGCGGTTAAAATTTAAGAAAGCCGGGCTGTAAATTTAAGTTGTTTTAGTTTGTGCGGCAAGTTTGAGTTAAATTTTAAACCGTCAAATTTGACCCAAACCGCTAAACTTAAATTTGACGCGTAATCGGATTAAATTTAGAAAGTATGCAAAGCCAAGAAAGCCAAATTTAGCGTATCAAGGCAGAATATCGACGTTTATTTCGTTTTTTACCTCTACGGTTACGCTTTGGGTCGTGCCGTTATATTCGGTGTATTCCGCGCCTACGTTTCCTTGGGTAAAGTTTTTAAGATGCAGCGTATCTCCGCTCTCGCCGTCTATCCTTAGCCTGTTGTCACTATCCGTCATATCAAGCACGTCCTCGGCGGTTATCGTGGTTTCGACGTTATTTTCGGCGCCGCCTAGCTCGAGTTTTTCAAAGTCTTTGACTCTGCTAAAGTCTATGGTTTCGGAGATATTTAGCGTATCTTCGCCGTCGCCGCCTTTTATGACGGAGGTTGAGATGTTTGCTCCTTTTTCTATCACGACTTTGTCGTTGCCCTCGTCGCCTCTTATTTCGGAATAATTATCAAAATTTGCTCCGGCTTTTATGTTTACGGTATCGTCGCCTCTGCCTCCAAATATCACGGAGTGCGAGACGTTTGCGCCGCCGTTTAGGTTTATGGTGTCGTCACCTTCGCCTCCGGTTATGCGGGAGCCGTTTTGGATCTGCGCGCCGCTGTTGATATGTATTTCGTCGTCTCCTTCGGTGGCGTTTATCTGGGCTTTATCAAGGATCGCTCCGTCGTTTACGTTTATAGTGTCGTTGCCCATACCGGTGTGTACGTACGTGCCTTGCTTAAACTCGGCTCCGCTGTTTAGCGTTACGACGTCTTCGCCTTTGCCCGTGCCTATGCCGGCAGGGTTTCCTGATGTAGTAGCGTTTTCAAAGGTGCTATTAGAGATGGTTACTTCATCGTTATCATCCTCCGTAAATAGCTCGGAATTTACAAATTTAACTCCGTCAAGCTCGATCTTTTCCTCGCCTGCGCCTGTGTTTACCGCGACGTTGGTGAGCGTTACGCCGGATTTTATGTTTATGTTATCGTTGCCTGCGTATGTTGATATGATGGAGTCGTTTCTGTTGTTCGTAGAGCCGGTCATGTCGGATTCTATATTTATCGTATCGGCGTCTTTTCCAGTCGTTACTCTAACGTCTTTAAATGTAGAATTTTGCCCCAATGTTACTTTGTTTTCTCCGTTGCCCGCGATGATATCTACTTTTTCTAATACGGAATTTTCAACCGTTATGATATCGTCGCCTTCATCGGTATCTATCGTGGCTTTTGAACCGCCTTGCCCTTTGACGGCGGAGTTTTTTATGGCTACCGTATCATCGCCCGTGCCGGTATGTACTTCGGAATTTTCTATGACACCTTTTATGTTTACGATATCGTTGTCTTCCTCGGTGTTGATGCTAGAGCTATCGGTAACTTGACCGTTTATGTTTACGACGTCGTTGCCGGAGCCGGTATTTGCGACGAAATGATTTTTAACGTGGCCGCTAAGATTTAGCGTATCGTCGCCCGCGCCGGTATTTATATGCTTGCCATCGGTTTGCGCGCTCCCTTGTATGTTTATGTAGTCGTCGTGGTCTATTATCCTGCCCGTTGCGCTAGAGTTTATTATCTCGGCATTGTCCGTGGTGACGGTCAGGGTTAAATTTCTAGAGTAGTCTTTGTAGGTTATGCCGTAGTCTTCGTATTTGATGCCGTCGCTATCTAGCTTTGATTCGCCCTCTACGCCTTGGTTTTGATTGTCGCTCTGCGTCGTAGGGGTGCTGGATAAATTTACCCCATCATGCCCGTCGTTATCTACGACTTTTACTCTTATTTGGACGCTATTTATATCGTTAGCGTTCGCGATGGTTACTTGACTGCCGCTAGTCCACGTGAGGCCGCCGTCGGTCGAATACTGCATAGAACCGGCCTCGTAATCTACACCCGCCGTCCCGCCGCTTAGGCTAAAATTTAGCGTAGTCGGTCTAGCTTTTAGAGTGCTTCCTACGGATAAAGCAAATGCGAGATAATCGCCCGACTCCTCCATGATATCGCTTAAGGCACTTACGTTTAGGGTTTTTGGAACTGGCGTCGGAGTCGGAACTGGCGTCGGAGTCGGAACTGGCGTCGGAGTCGGAACTGGCGTCGG
>CALISV010000267.1 GCA_938041615.1 uncultured Campylobacter sp.
GCCACTTTTCTAAAACCTATATTTACCGAAAATGGTAACGTAAATATTAAAACAAGCGGCCTAAAAGCACTAAAACTAGGTAGCGTCGAATCTGGAGAAAAAGATGTCACAATAGATACGGGAGCAGATAACTATCTACAGACCGCAGACATAAGATATATAAGAGGCGAAAATGTAACCTTAAATTTATCCAACGTTACAGCACCCATCAATAACTATTCCGACCCAATCGAAATAAAAGCAGGAGAGAGCATAACAATCAATGGATATAACGCTTGGCCGACATGGGTTGAGATAGATGTAGGTTGGGGTAACGGTAATCCAAACCTAAAGACTTTTATAGCAAATTTAACAAACGCATATGGCACAATAAGCTCCTATATCCACGACTACATAGAAAATATAGTCGTTAAAGGAGGAATGACAAATCCCGAACATCTCATATCGGCCGGCATCGATACCGAATTACTGGTTAGCGGACTAAGAATATCAAGCCTAAAAACAATCGATCTGAGCGAATACGACAACGCAAGCGGAACTACAAAAATAACCACCATAGACGGAGCTGTCTATAACGATAACGTAACTACCGTAAAAGGCTCTAAGACCAAAGACGAGATAGAGATCGGCTCTAAAAACCTAAAACTAGTCGATAGCGGCGCAGGAGACGACAAAGTAAAATTTACGATAACTCAAACCAAAGATATAACCGTAAATTTAGGCGCAGGTAACGACGAGATTAAATTTGACGGCGCTACGGAGCTAACGGCGAATAAGAAATTCCAAATCAGCGGCGGAGAGGGTAACGATACGTTTATCCTAGGCTTAGCTAAAACAGACGCTAGCGCTAGCAAGTACGTAACCATAACCGACGCAAGCAGAGGCGACAAGATAAGCTTAGGTAGCGCCGGTACGGCTAGACTTCAAAAGATATCTCTAAACGTAGACAGTAGAGCCGATCTAAAGACGGCTATAAACGATGCTTTAAGCAGTCTAAGCTCTACGGACGCGGATACCATATATGCGGTATACTACGGTAACGATACGTATCTAGTAAGAGACGATAACGGTAATAAAACGCTAGATAATAACGATAACTTAGTTAAACTAGCAGGTACCTCAAACTTCGACCTACTAAACGCCAACTCGGTAACCGAGGGCGGAGTAAACTATATCCAGATAACTAACGCGTAATCTACGAAGGAGCGGAAATTTTCCGCTCCGGATATAGTTGCCGTTTTTGGATCAAATTTTACATAAACGCAACAAGCTTCGACATGTAAAAGCCAAATAGGCCGCAGCGGTAAAAAACCGACTGCATATTTCAGCGTGTCGGCGAAATTTACGCACTAATGATTTTCACTCAAAAAATCCCTTTTTCACGAGCTTGCCCTCTTTCACGCAAAACTCCCCTTTCGCGATCACGCTATCTAGGTTTAGAGCTTCGTCAAATACCGCAAAATCGGCGTCAAAACCTACTTTTATCTCGCCTTTACCGTTTAAATTTAGATATTTTGCGACGTTTTTGCCCATCGTGCTTAGAGCTTGCGGGATGGTTAGGATTTTATTTTTCACGCAGGCTTGCAAGACCTCTAAATTCGTCTCGCACGAAGCGCAGCCGTAGCCGACCAATGCGCCGTTTTCGTCAAATCTAGGCACGCTACCGTTGCCGTCCGAGCTCATCGTTAAGCGCTCTAAATTTAGCCCGTTAGCAAGCCCGTACGCGATGGCTTCATGAAGCGGGGCAAATTTACTTCCGCCGCTCGTGATGTCGATGTAGCCGCCCATTTTTTGAAATTTGATCGCCTCGTCAAAGAGCTCCTTCGTCCGCGCGCAGTGCGTCGGCGAAAAGTAATTAATCGGGAACGAATAGTCCTTGATCACGCTAAAAATGAGGTCGAATTTATCCGCGAGCCCGCCCATATGCATGTGCAGCACGCCGCCTTTTTTCGAGATCATGCCGCCGATGCGGATCTGCGTAAGGGTCTTGATGAGCTCCTGAGAGGTCGGGTAGCTGCCGCGGTTGTCGCTCATCGCGATCTTACAGCCGATGACCTTGTCGATAAGCACCAGATCGCGCGTGACGGAGCCCGTAAATGTGACGCTAGGCAGCGCATAAGAGCCTGTGTGGATGAAGGTCGAGATGCCCTCGTACTCGAGCGCCTTGGCCTTTGAGTAGAGATTTTCTAGGCTCCTCGTGCACCCGTCGGTCCCTAGCGTGCCTACGACCGTCGTGGTGCCGTAGCAGATGATCCCAGATAGCGTTATTTCGGGCGTTCGCGAATGATAACCCGCCTCGCCGCCGCCGCCCGTGATGTGCACGTGCTGATCGATGAGCCCCGGCGCTAAAATTTTGCCCTCTAGATCGTAAATTTCAAGCCCTTCGACTCGAAAATCAAGCCCCTTAGAAACGGCTAAAATTTTACCTCCGCCGAGCAAAACGTCGCTCCTACCGACGTGCTCGGGCGCGTATAGATCGGCATTTTTAAGTAACAGCATATTTTCTCCTTTGCTTTGGATTTTTGATTGTAAATTTTACGTTTTTTGGCTTTCTTAACTGCGATGTCACGCCGCAATCTCGCCTCTTTTTCGCCGTTTCGCTTTGTAGCGCCTCTACGTCAAATTTTATAGTGCTTCGAGAAATTTTAGCGGGCTTTACGGAGAAATTACATACTCTATTTCGCTTTTATCAGCATAACTTATTCATCACAAAGCCGCAGAAGCGCCCCGTGATGCCATCTCTGCGGTAAGAAAAATGCTGCTCGCTCTCGAAAGTACAGCGCGGATCAAATTTAACGTTTCGCACCCCCGCAGCTGCGAGCTCGTCGCGCAGTGCGGCGTTCATATCGAAATGCCCCTGCGTTTTGTAGCACTCAAACTCGCCCAGATCAAGCCCGCCAAGTTCGTAGCTTCGCGCCTTGATATTCGCGCCCACGAATACCTTCAGCTCCGCAGCGACGCAGCCAAAGCGCTCGCTCATCAAATTTATCGCATTGGTGCAGATCCGCCCTATCACGCCCGCACGCCCCGCATGCACCGCAGCGACCACGCCGCGCCGCTCGTCCGCGATCAGCACTGGCGAGCAGTCCGCTACCAGCACGCACAGCGCCACGCCGCGCAGATCGGTCACGAGCCCGTCGCAGGGCGGGATTTCATCGCTACCTGCGCGTAAAATTTCAACTTTGTTTGAGTGGATCTGGCGCATAAATTTTAAATTTCGCGGCGCAATACCGAGCGCGGCGGCTAAAATTTCGCGGTTTTGCGCGACGTTTTGCGGATCGTCGCCCACGTGATCCCCTAAATTTAAGCTCGCATACGCTCCGCCGCTTACGCCGCCTTCGCGCGTGCTAAAGCCCGCTAGCACGCCGTGTCCGTCCAATACAAACTCAAGATTTTCTCTGCAAATTTCGATTTTGCCCATCGCGCGCCGCTTAATACAGGCTCAAAATTTTATCTACCGCGTCCCACGAAAGCCCCTCTTCTTCGCCATCGGCGCTCACGTCACGCACTGCAACAGTGCCGCGACCGACGAGCCGTCCGCCGGCAAAGCCCAGCTGCGCCGCGACGTATCGCGCGAGCAGATCGGTCTCGATATTTACGCGGCGCCCGATTTTGTAGGTTTCAAAGAGCGTATCTTTGAGCGTGAGCGGGATGATCGTAAGGCGAATGGCGCAGCTTTGCGCTTTGCTCTTTAAATTTGCGCCCAAGGAGTTCGGATCGCGAACGGAATTTGAGCCGCTAAAATTTTGCCCGCGCAAGCTTGAGCCACTAGAATTTGCGCCGAGCGAACCTTTGCGGTCTTTGTGAGCAAAATTTCCACCTTCAAGCACTTCGTTGATCGTTAGGCTTACGCCATCGATCGCTACCGAGCCCTTCGGCGCTAGCAGCGGCGCTATATGCAGCGGCGCGCGGATAAAAAAATCGACGCCGCTTGCAAGCTTTGAAATTTTATAAATTTCGCCCACGGCATCGACATGTCCTTGGATCAAATGCCCGTCTATGCGATCTCCAATCCGCATCGCTGGCTCGATATGCACAGGTCCGCGCAGGTTTTGCACGGCGATGACGCGCGCCGTTTCGCTCGAAAGCTGCACCGCAAATCCGTCCGCAAAAAGCCGCGTCACGCTCAGGCACGCGCCGTTTACCGCGACGCTATCGCCGAGCGCGGGGCGGTATCTCGCGCGCAGTCGCACCGAATCGCCACTAAAGCTCGCAACCTGCGCGATCTCTCTGATCAGTCCGTTAAACATTATGAGCCTTTGGAATTTTTACGTGATATTAGCGTAGAATTTTAAAATTTAAAGTTAAGCAGGCTCGGCGAGCGCGAAGCCCGCCGAATGAAGTTTTGAAATTATTTTTTAGAAACGATGAAATCGGCTAGCGCTTCGATCGATTCGTCGTTAAGCGAAGCTGCTTGACCTTTCATAACGCCCATCATTCCGAATTTTCCCTTGCCCTCGCCTAGAGTGCCGTCTTTGTAGCCCTTTAGGCTCGCGATGATATCTTCCTTGCTTAGGGTGTTTAGCGCAGGTACTTTGCCGCCAAGATAAGGCTTCTCGGCGTTGGCTCCGTGACAGGCCACGCATTTTTTATACAATGTAGCGCCGTCTGCGGCAAACGCTGCCGAACTAAACGCCGCCAACGCAGCGCATGCGATTAAAACTTTTCTCATTTTTCATCCTTTACGATTAAGTTGTGGCGCGCATTATAGTTGAAATTCTTAAATTTGCGTTTAAAAATTTGGATTAATTTCTCGCGAGCGTGAACGCAAAAAACATTTTCCGCAAGCCGCGCGCGACGGAATTTAAAGGGCATTGATCAAATTT
>CALISV010000268.1 GCA_938041615.1 uncultured Campylobacter sp.
GCAGGGCATAAATTTAGTCAAATTTCGACTTGTAAATTTCAAATTTTCGCACCTGTTTTTTTATGCTGCGTCAAATTTAAGAATGCAAATTTGCGAAATCGTCGCGCGTTGCAAATTTTGCTTGGCGGTTAAAACATCAAAAACGTTAAATTTGGCCGATTTTGCTCTAATGCAGTACTTTCGCGCTGCTTGCCAAAATTAAAAATCAAATTTGGCGGGCGGGTGTTTGCGCTAAATTTAAGCTAAAAATACGTCTGTAAATTTGATCGTAAGTAGCCTTCCTGCTTGCAAATATTGCCAAAAAACCGTAAATTTGAAGCAGTAAATTTACAAAGCGTGCACTCCGGATAAGACGATGTAAATTTGACCGGCTTTGCGTGTCGCTCAAAGCTAAAACAAATTTACGTCTTTGAATACAAGTAATTTATCTAAGGGTTGCGTCGTGTGCCAACAGCAAAATCAAGCGCAAAATTTGAAGCAAAACAAGTAAATTTTGGCCGAAACAACAGCTAAAATTTAAAAGAAAGAGGCGGAGAATCTCCGCCAAAAAGTAAAATTATTCGGCCCTAAATCCGCCGCCAAATGCCTTGTAAACATCCACGACCGAGTCGATGAGGTTTAAATTCGCCGCGATGTCCTGGAGCCTAACCGAGAGTAGGCTGCGCTGCGCGTCGAGTAGCTCCAGATGCCCGGTGTAGCCCTCCTCGAACTGATCCTTGGCTAGCTGATAGATTTTTTCTTGCGAGAGCAGGAGCTCTTTGACTTGGTTTAGCGTTAGTTTGGCATTTTTGCGGTTGTTTAGCGCGTCTCTGACTTCTCCAAGAGCCTTTTTGATCGCAGCTTCGTAAGCTATGGCCGCGATTTGCTCGTTGGTTTCGGCTATGCGGGCGTTGTTTTTGGTTCTGCCGTAGTCAAAAATTTTCTGCACCAAAGAGCCGCCTATGCTCCACGTGTTGGCGTTGCTGATAAAGATATTTTCAAAATCCACGCTAGAAAATCCAAAAAGTCCCGTTAGCGAGATGGACGGCAGATAGTCGGCTTTTGCGACGCCGATTAGCGCGTTAGTGGCGTTTAGATCGGCGTAGGCTTTAGCTACGTCGCTCCTTCGCAGTAGTATGTCCGCGCTCACGCCAGCACTTACTTCGGGCTCTTTAGGCAGCATTTTAGCGCTCTGCACGGCGCCGCTTAGGATCTCGTCGTTTGATTTACCCGTTAGTATCGCTACTGACGTTAGAGCCTGAGATAGCGAGGTTTGCACCTCTAGCAGGCTTACTTTTGCACTTTCTACGGCTGCTTTGCTTTGCAGATAGGTTGTCTCGTTTATGCCGCCTAGATCAAGCTGCGTTTTGCGAAGCGCTAGCGTCTCCTCGTATGTTTTTAGCGTATCTTTTAGCACGGCTTCGCGCATGTTTAGAGCTACGAGCGCGAAGTAGCTTTTAGCCACGCTAGAGCTTATACTAAGGCGCGCGGTAGCGTAGTCGAGCTTGGTCGCGTTTAGACTGGCTTTAGCCGACTCGACGCTGTTTCTCACTCTGCCCCACAGGTCTATCTCATAGCTAAGGCCCAAATTTACCTGCGATGTTCGGTAGCGCGTCTGAGGCTGCTTGGTGTAGGTTTCGCCGCTACTTTTTGCTTTAGTGTAGCCGACGTTTAAATTTACGCTAGGAAAGAGATCTGCTTCCGAGATGCCTAGGCTTGCGGCCGCTTTTTGTAAATTTAAATAAGCCGTGCGGAGGTCGGTGTTTTTCTCTAGTGCGCTAGCTATGAGGGCGTTTAGGTTTTTGTCGCCAAACTCCTTCCACCACTCGTCTCTGATGTCGCTAGTTTCAAATTTGTACGTAGATTCAAATTTCGTATCGACCTCGGGAATCTCGGGTCGAAACGAGCAGCCCGCTAAAAATAGTGCCGCGGCTAAAGTTAAAATTTTATACATTTTTGATCTCCTGTGCTCCGCTTGGTTTTTTGTCCCAGACTTTGTTGTTTAGCTTTTCTAGCAGATAGTAAAACATCGGTATGAAAAATATCGCTATCGTAGTGGCCGCTATCATGCCGCCGATCACTCCCGTGCCTAGCGAGTGGCGAGAGGCAGCGCCAGCACCCGTACTGATAACCATCGGGAAAACGCCCAAAGTAAATGCGAGCGAGGTCATGACGATCGGGCGGAAGCGAAGCCTTGCCGCATTAACGGCAGCGTCAAATACGCTCTTGCCCGCTAGCCTTTCTTGCATCGCAAATTCTACGATAAGGATCGCGTTTTTAGCCGATAGACCGATGAGAAGCAGTAGTCCGATCTGGAAGTAGATGTCGTTTGTTAGCCCTCTAGCCCAAACGGCGACTAGCGAGCCAAAAACCGCGAACGGAACGGCCGTGATAACGGCTAGCGGGATGAGCCAGCGCTCATACTGCGCCGCTAGGATCAAAAATACGAAAATCATACCGAATATAAACGCCGTAGAGCCCGTGCCTTGCGAGCTAACCTCCTGATAGGCCGTGCCCGCCCAGCTGATGGAGTATTCTTCCATATTTAGCGTTTGTTCGACTACCTCTTGTATCGCTTTTATCGCGTCTCCCGAGGTGTAGCCCGGTTTTGGGTCGCCTTGGATCTTAGCCGCAGGGAAAAGGTTAAATCTATCTACGATATCGGGACCCAAAATTCTAGTTAGAGTTGCGACGGAGTTTAGCGGTATCATCTCGCCGCCTTTTGAGCGGACGTAAATTTTACGCAAGTCTTCTGGGTTGTTTCTAAAGCGGTCCTCGCCTCTAGCGTAGACGCGGTAGGATTTGCCAAAAAGGCTAAAGTCGTTGATATAGTAAGAGCCGAAAGTCGAGCCTATCGCGCTAAAAATTTCGCTCTCGCTCACGCCAAACATCTGGGCCTTTTGCCTATCGACGTCGATTTTAAACTGGCGGTAATTAGTCTCTAGCGTCGAGCGCACGCTGGTTAGATCCGGGCGAGCGTTTGCGGCGGCGACTACTTTTTTCACATCCTCTTCGATCTGGGAGTAGCTTTTACCGCTTTTATTTTGTAGATACATCTCAAAGCCGCCCGTCATCGAAAGACCCATGATAGGCGGGACGTTTACGACGAAGCTCATCGACTCCTTCGAGCCCCAAAGCATACCGTTAAAAGGCCCGGTTAGCGCATCTGCTTGACTATCCGGCGTTTTTCTCTGGCTCCAATCTTTTAGCTTGATAAAGCTGATGGCAGAGTTTTCTCTAAGCGCGCCCGCAAGCATATCGTATCCGGCAAAACCCATCGTAAATTCGACGTTTGGATTGCTTAGAACCATGTTGCTGATAGTTTTTACCTCTTCTTTGGTTTTTAGCATATTGCTTGACGGCGGTAACGAAGTGATGACCATCAGCGCGCCCTTATCTTCGGACGGTACGAGGCCGCTAGGGACTTTTTTAAACAGCTCGAAAGTCGCAAAACCCATAACGCCTATCAAAATAAGGCTGATTATCACGTGACGAAGCACTTTTGCAACGCCCGCGGTAAAAATTTTCGTACTCCAGTCAAAAAAGTCGTTAAATTTCTGCACGAACCAAAACGGCTTGCTCTCTTGTTTTTTTAGCATAACGCCGCAAAGCGCCGGAGTAAGCGTAAGCGCGACAAAGCCCGAAATACAAACCGAAGTAACCAGAGTGAGCGCAAACTGACGCTGGATCACGCCGACAAAACCCTCCATAAAAGAAACGGGGATAAAAACGGCCGATAAAACAAGCACGATCGAGATGACCGGGGTTTGTACCTCCTCCATCGCCTTATAGGTCGCTTCTTTGACGGTGATGTCTTTTTCCTCGTGTAAAATTCTCTCCACGTTTTCGATAACGATGATGGCGTCGTCCACGACGATACCGATAGCAAGGATGAGCGCGAAAAGGGTGATCAAATTTATACTAAATCCCATCGCGTATAGTCCGCCAAAGGTGCCGATGATGGACACGGGAACGGCTAGCATCGGGATGATAGTCGCGCGGAAGCTCTTTAAAAACATATACATAACGATGATGACTAAAACCATCGCCTCGATAAAGGTTTTTACGACCTCATGGATAGAGACTTCGATAAATTCGGTCGGATTATACGCGATCGTGTGCGTAAATCCCTCGGGAAAATTTTTACTTAGCTCGTCTAGCTTTGCGTTTACCGCTTGCGCGGTGGCTAGGGCGTTGGCGTCGTTTTGCATAAAGATTAGAAGCGGGATGGCGTCTTGGCCGTTTAGCATCGCGTCTGATGCGTAGCTAGCCGCTCCTAGCTCCACGGTCGCTACGTCTTTTAGTTTTAGCACGGCTCCGTCGGCGCTTTTGATGATTATATCGCCAAACTGCGCGGCATTTTTGAGTCGTCCGCCCGTGCGAACGGAGTAAACGTAAGGATTATCACCGTCTGATGGCTGTTCGCCTATTTTACCGGCGGCGTATTGGCTATTTTGGATTTTTACCTGGGAGATGACGTCGCTAGGAGTTAGCTTGTAGTAGGCTAGTTTGTCCGGTTTTAGCCAAATTCTCATCGAGTACTCTTTGCTACCGATTAGCGCCGTGTCGCCCACGCCGTTAACCCTTTTGATCTCGTCTGCGATGTTTAAATTTACGTAGTTATATAGCTCGACTAAGTCCATGTTTGAGCTCGTAAAGCCGACTACCTCTAGGATCGAGCCGCTGCGTTCGCGCACTGTTACGCCCATGTTTTGCACTTCTTGAGGTAGCCTTGAGAGCGCGGCTTGGACGCGGTTATTTACGTCGATCGTGGCTTGCTTAGCCGAGGTGCCGATTTTAAAATAAACGTTGATATTTAGCGAGCCGCTCGAGCTTGAGGTGCTTTG
>CALISV010000269.1 GCA_938041615.1 uncultured Campylobacter sp.
CTTCTACTTCTACGATGGTACTACTTGGCAGCCGCTACAAAAAACAGCACCCAAAAGCCCCGATAAAGCTAATCAAGGCGGGCGAAACGCCGATGTATACGGCAGCGATCGTACATAAAGGCAACGCCGAGCTACTGGAAGCGATAAACAAGGCCCTAAACGAGCTACGAGCCGAAGGCAAGCTAAAAGAGATTTCGATGAAGTATTTTAACAGGGATATCTCGGAGTAAATTTAGGCTTAAATTTAGAGGCGGCAAGGCAGATTTGCTGCCGTTAGCAGATTGATTAGACTTTAGCCGCCTATCTTGCGCCCGTCTCAAAGTCGTGTGGCGTAAAATTAACGGAGTTTTAGTTTATGCAAAAGCTGGGTTTTGATATATTTTTATTTTATCTTAAACTTTTTTTGCATAAAATCACCGCCAAATTTTACTCGAAAGGTACGCTATGAAAAACGATATGTGCGACATGTGTTGTTGCGAAATGAAAAGCTAGGGCGCTAGGCACGAATATCTCTTTAAGTGCTTAGCAGGTCGCTAAACATTTAAAAAGATATTTTCAACTCCGCACTCGCGGACCTTTTTAGATGAATAGCCAACGATAAATTTAAAAAGGACAAAAAATGAAAAAACTACTAAAATCTTCTCTACTTACTTTGGCGAGCTTCGCTCTTTTAACTGGCGCAAATGCAAAAACTCTTGAAAACGGCGTTTTGAAAATCGCGACCGAAGGCACGTATTCGCCCTACTCCTACCACGATAAAAACGATGCGCTAACCGGCTACGACGTAGAAGTGGCACGCGAAGTCGCTAAGAAGTTAAATTTAAAAGCGGAATTCGTCGAAGCTCCATGGGATGCGATGCTTGCGGCATTTGATGCGGGCAAGGCCGATGCGGTATTTAATCAAGTAAGCGTTACTGACGAACGCAAGAAAAAATATGATTACGCACAGCCCTATACGGTCGTGCACGGCGCCATCATCACGCACAAAGATAACGACGATATCAAAAGCTTTGATGATCTAAAAGGTAAGAAAAACGCCGACTCCGCTACCAGCAACTGGGCGAAGGTAGCCGCTAGCTACGGGGCGCAAAACGTCACGGTCGATAGCTTTAGCAAGAGCATGGAACTTCTCGTTAGCAAGCGCGTAGATACCGTCGTGCGTGATAATATCGTATTTTACGACTTCATCAAGCAGCGCCCTGGCGCTCCGGTTAAGATAGCCGCCGAGGGAAGCGATACCGACTATACCGCGCCTATCGTGCAAAAGGGCAACACGGAGCTTGCGGGGCAGATCAGCAAGGCGATAGAGGAGCTAAAAAACGAAGGCAAGCTGGCTGAAATTTCGATCAGGTATTTCGGCAAAGATGTCTCGCGGTAGATGGCGATGAATGAATTTGACCGTATAAGCGAGCTTTTGTTAAGCTCGCTACAACCTATGGCGCTGGCGATGATAAAGGTGACGCTGCCTCTTACGGCGATCTCCTTTTCGCTGGGGCTTCTCATCGCGGTGCTAACGGCGATCGCGCGCATAGCAAATATCAAAATTTTAAAGCAACTTAGCGAATTTTATATCTGGATATTTCGCGGCACGCCGCTTTTGGTGCAGCTTTTTATCGTATATTTCGGTCTGCCGATCGTGGGCGTTACGCTCGATGTTTGGAGCGCGGCGATCATAACTTTCAGCCTAAATATCGGCGCTTACGCTTCCGAAGCCGTTAGGGCGGCCGTGCTTTCGGTGCCCAAAGGCCAGTGGGAAGCCGCTACGGCGCTTGGTATGAGCTACGCGCAAATTTTACGCCGTATCATCGCTCCGCAAGCCGCGCGTATCTCGCTGCCTCCGCTTTCAAATATCTTTATAAGCACGCTAAAAGACACCTCGCTTGCGGCTTCTATCACGATGGTCGATATGTTTATGGTCGCTCAGCGTATCGCCGCGCGCACTTTCGATCCGCTCACGCTTTACGTGCTCGCGGCGCTTTTTTACTTGATAGTCTGCACCTTTTTGACGTTTTTACAAGCTAGGCTCGAGAAGAGATTTTCAAGGTACGTGTGATGATAAAATTTAAAAATTTGACTAAGAAATTTGGCGACAACGTTGTTTTAAACGGCTTAAATTTAGAATTTAAAGATGGGCAGACGACGGTTATTTTAGGAAGCTCGGGCTCTGGCAAATCAACCCTGCTGCGCTGCATAAATTTACTCGAGATCCCGGACGGCGGCGAGCTTGAGCTTGGAGGCGATAAGATAAATTTCGCCGGTAAAATTTCGAAAAAAGATATGCTGCCCTTTCGCGAACACACGGGGATGGTCTTTCAGAGCTTTAATCTATTCCCGCATCTAACGGCTCTGCAAAACGTAACCGAAGGCCCCGTGCAGGTGCTTAAAATCCCGAAAGAGCAGGCAGAAATTGAGGCCCTGACGCTACTTGAAAAGGTCGGGCTAAAGGGCAAGGAGCACGAGTATCCAAGCAGGCTCTCGGGCGGTCAATCGCAGCGAGTGGCGATAGCGCGAGCGCTTGCGATGAAGCCGTATTTTTTGCTTTTGGACGAGCCTACGAGCGCGCTTGATCCGGAGCTTGAGGCCGAGGTTTTGAAGGTCATCGGCAGCCTTAGCAAGGAGCGCGACTCGCTCATCATCGTCACGCATAATATGAACTTCGCTCGCAAAGTCGCGGATAGAATTTTATTTTTAGAGCGCGGCAATATCGAATTTGACGGTACGGCGGAGGAATTTTTCAGCAGCGATTCGCCGCGCATAGTCAAATTTATCTCGGCGATGGATATTTAGGGCGGGTGTTTTT
>CALISV010000270.1 GCA_938041615.1 uncultured Campylobacter sp.
TTCATACGGATCTTTATTTTTCTGCAAATTGGGAATAACTTCTATTCAGGAAACTTATCATTGAAAACTTTAAAAATACTCCGACTCCAACAAATATCACCACTAGAACATACTTTATCGGTTTGCTGAAAATATATGCAAAAGGCGTAAACATCATCGCAATCAAAATCAGCACTATAAAAATCTTAGTTCTCTTAATCGCTTTCTTGCTACCGGTGTCATCTTTTCCCCTAGCTTTAATTTGATACAAAGATTCTATCAGCAAAAAGTATATCCCAAGCATTACCAAATCCGACAAGTACTTGAAAAACATTCCTTGTATGGACGTAAAGCCTATTATTCCAAATAATCTATACTCTTTGAACATAAAAAAACTGCCGCCGATCAGCAAAATTTCGTCAAATTTGCAAACTCGCTCGTACTCTTTGCCGCGCACTTTTAGGATCTCTCCGCCCCAGACGCTCCCGTCCGCGCCGTATCCCGTACCGTCAAAGCAAAAGCCCAGATACTCGCGCTTTGCGTCCAGATCGTTTTCTAAAATCACAGAAAGCAAATGCGCGTGATGGTGCTGGATCTGCGTGATTTTAGAGCCAAAATTCGCAGCGTACTCGCGCGCCCATTTCAAATTTAAAAAATGCGGGTGCAAATCGGCTACGATCTCGTCAAATTTTAGCTCGTAAATCTCGCTAAAAAGCTTGATTAGCGCGCAAAACCGCTCATAGGTCGCGACGTTTTTTAGGTCGCCGATATACGGGCTTATCATCAGCTCGCCGTCCTTAAATATCGCAAACTGATTTTTTAGCTCGGCTCCGACGGCTAGAACGGTCTTTTCGCTCTTAAATTTCGTGCGGATAAATTTGGGATGCACGCCGCGGCTCGTGCGGATAAATATAGGCTCGCCGCCTGCTACGAACGCGATACTATCGTCGCTTGGCGAGTGGATCTCGCGGTCGTTATCGAGGTAAAAATCTATCACGCCGCCAAGCTTTTCTCGCAGGTCTTTTTCATCGTAGATGATGGGCTCGCCAGAGACGTTGGCCGAGGTAGCGATAACGTCGCCATCTAAGTACTCAAAAAGCAAAAGATGAACGCCCGTGTATGGCAAAAATATGCCGATTTTATTTAGTCCTGGCGCTAAATTTGACGGAACCGGCGCGCCAGGCAAGCTTTGCAAAACGACGATCGGTTTTAAATTTGAGCTTAAAAGCCGCTGCTCCTCTGGCGAAATTTGAGCGTATTTTTTAGCGCGCGCGAGGTCTTTGCACATCACGGCAAATGGCTTTTTAGGGCGCTTTTTGCGCTCTCTTAGCAGCCCCACCGTATCCTCCTTTAAACGGCACATCAGATGAAAACCGCCAAGCCCTTTGACAGCTAAAATTTTACCCTCGTTTATGAGACGCGCGGCCTGCTTTGCACTTTCGTTATCCTGCGCCAAAACCCGCCCAAATTTATCTTTTAGAGCAAGCCTTGGCCCGCAGTTTGGGCAGGAAACTGGCTGCGCGTGATAGCGGCGATTTAGCGGATTTTTGTATTCGCCGCCGCAAAATTCGCACATCTTAAACGCGTTCATCGTCGTGTTTGCGCGGTCGTAAGGCAGCGACTTGATAATCGAAAACCTCGGGCCGCAGTTGGTGCAGTTGATAAATGGATAATGATACCTCGGGTCTGCAGGGTCGTAAAACTCGCGCTCGCAGTCGGCGCAGAGAGCAAAATCAGGCAAGATAGGCGCGTGCTTTTTAGCTGATTTTGAGGCGACTATCTTAAACTCGTCAAATTTCGCGTCCTCTAGCTCGGTTTTTCGCATCTCGTCGATGCGAGCGAGGCTGGGCAGCTCCTCATGTAGAGCTTTTTCAAACTCTTCTATCTGCTCACCCTGTCCGCAAAGCGTTAGTTTCACGCCCTCGTCGTCGTTGTAAATTTCGCCCGCAAGGCCGAATTTAAGAGCTAGATTATAAACAAAGGGGCGAAAACCCACACCTTGAACTAGGCCTGAAATTTCATATTTAAAACATCTCTTCAATCAAAAACTCTTTGCTAAATTTGGCGTTTAACCCTGTTTTTAGATGCTTTAACGTCAAATTTGCAAGCGTTTTGTTCTCAAAAAGCGAGCCGCAAAGCAGCGCGTTTTGCACGCCAAAATCCTGCTTTAGCGAGTCTGAAAAATCGCTCAAAAAATATGCCAGCGACTCGGCGTATCCGTAGCTAAGCAGCCTAGCATCGACGCCTACGAGCCTAAAGCTCATGCCACTTCTAGCAAATTTAACGACGTCAAAATGCGTTTTGTTTAGCATTTTAAAATCAAGCCTAGGCCCTTTTGCGCCGTTAAAATCGCTCGCGTTTTGCAGTAAAATCTCGCCCGATTTTTGCGTATCGCTATCAAATCCAAGCAGCACTCCAGCCATACAAAATAGCCCAAAAAAGCCGTTTTGTACGCCAAGCTCGCCGCGCGGCAGGCTAAAGTTTTCGCCGTAATTTTGAAGCAATCTCTCGCCGCCCTCCTCGCGCTTTATCTGCGCGTAAAGCTCCTCAAAGCTAGCGGGCAAGGCGAAATTTAAGACGTTAAAATCATCAAATTTGGGGTAAATTTTAACTTCATCGTCTTTAAATCTGCTTAAAAATATCCTAGCTATCCCGCCGTCTGCGTCAAATTCTTTTTTTGCGAGGTTAAAAGCGGCTAGATTTTTATCCGTAGCGCCCTCCATCCGGTTCAAATTTGCGTGCGAATAATAAATCCTAGAGCCGCTAAAAATGTATCCGTTTTCAAGCACCACAGCCTTAAACGGCGGCTTTTGCGCCTTTAAAGCGATAAAATTTACGCCCGCTTTAAAA
>CALISV010000271.1 GCA_938041615.1 uncultured Campylobacter sp.
ATACGCCTCTCGCAGCTGGGCGCGCAGCCCGCTCCTGCCGCAGCCCCCAGCGACATCCTCCTCTATCATGGGCGCTACGCCGTGACGCAGCTGGAGGATAGTCTAGCGCTGATCGACCTCAGGCGCGCTCTGCTCAGGGTGCGCTACGAGGAGCTCCTACTGGGCCTCAGCGAGGGCAGCTACCCCTCCGAGCAGCCGCTCTTCCCCGAGGTACTGGAGTTCAGCCCCACGGAGCTGCCGACAGCGCAGCACATCATGGAGCTGCTCGCGCCGCTGGGCTTCGACTTCGGCGATCTAGGTAAGGGACATTACTCCGTGGTCGAGGCGCCGAGCTTCATGACGGAGAGCGCCATAGGCTTCGTGCGGCTCATCGTCGCCGACAGCCTCGAGACGCAGCGTGAGGACGCCAACTACGTGCGGAGCTTCCTCGCGGAGGCTGCCGCCGAGGTGCAGGTGCTCAAGGCTACCCTCCCCCGCAACCCGCAGGAGGCACGCGAACTGATCGAGGAGCTGCTAGGCTGTACCGAGTCCATGACGACGCCCTCGGGGCAGCAGATCATCGCTCGCCTGCCCGAGAGCTTCGTCTCTAGCCTCTTTAGCTAGGCTAAGGCAGCCGCAGGCGAGCTAAGCTCGACGGCCTCGATCAGTCCGTCGCTCTCGCCGCTAACTATCAAGCCGTTTGCTTCAAATTCGGCTCTGTATTTTGGATTTGCCTCGTAGCGGTGGCGGTGGCGCTCTTTGACGCTTTTAGCGCCGCCGTAAATTTGGCTTAGCAATGAGCCGGGCTTAATATCGCAAGCATAAGCGCCAAGCCTCATCGTGCCGCCGACCGGGCTTTGGTGCGTGCGGATCTGCGTCTGGCCGTGCGCGTCGATGAAACTATCGATGAGATAGATGATAGGATTTACGCACTCGGGCTTAAATTCGACCGAATTTGCGTCCTCGAGCTTTAGCACGTTGCGGGCAAACTCGATGAGCGCTAGCTGCATACCCAGGCAGATGCCAAGATACGGTACGCCGTTTTCGCGGGCGTATTTTATCGCTTCGATCTTGCCGCTCACGCCGCGCTCGCCAAATCCTCCGGCAACTAGCACGCCGCCCACGTCTTTTAGTAGCTCCTCGACGTTTGAGGGCTCGATCTTTTCGCTATCTATCCACTTTAAATTTACCCTCGCGTCAAGGCTCGCGCCCGCGTGAATGATGCTCTCGGTCAGGCTCTTGTAGCTCTCTTTTAGATCGACGTATTTGCCCACAAATGCTATCGTGGTCTCTTTCGTCGGCGCGATAATGCGCTTAACTAGGCTATCCCAGTTGCGCATATCAAGTTTTAGCTCGCCCAAATTTAAAATTTCGGCGATCGGGGTTAAGACGTCTTGGTTATAAAACGCGAGCGGCACCTGATAGATGCTGGCTGAATCTATACTCTCGATGACGCAGTTACGCTCTACGCCGCAGCTGGCGGCTATTTTATCTTTTAGCTCGCGATTTAGCGGCTGCTCGGCGCGGCAGATGATCATATCGGGACTAATGCCGATACGGCGCAGCTCGCCGACACTGTGTTGAGTAGGCTTGGTTTTTAACTCGCCAGCGACTTTTATAAACGGAACGAGGGTTAGATGGATATTCATCGCGCGTTTGCGGCCGACCTCTATGCGAAGGGCGCGGATAGCCTCCAAAAACGGCAAGCCCTCGATGTCGCCTACCGTGCCGCCGATCTCAACGATCAGTACGTCGCGACCCTCTCCTGCTTTTTTGATGCGACCCACGATCTCTCCCACGATGTGCGGGATGACTTGGATCGTTTTGCCTAGATAGTCGCCTCTGCGCTCTTTTTCGATGACGGAGCTATAGACGCGGCCGGTGGTGAAGTTATTATCCTGGCTTAGGCTCTCGTCTAAAAATCTCTCATAGTGCCCCAGATCCAGATCCGTCTCCGCGCCGTCGTCGGTGACGAAAACCTCGCCGTGCTCGAGCGGGCTCATAGTGCCGGGATCTACGTTGATGTAGGGATCTGCTTTTAGCATGCTCACCTTTAAGCCCGTGTTTTTAAGAAGCGTGGCGATAGAAGCCGCCGCGATGCCCTTACCCAGCGAGCTTAGCACGCCGCCGGTTATAAAAATATACTTTGTTTCGTTTAGATTTTTTTGCATATCGCGCCTTTTAATTTTTTGCGCGATTATACCTTATTTAAAATTTATAAACGCTTGAGAGCATAAATAATTTTATAAAATCAAAACTTTAAAATGATATTTTAAGTTAAATTTCTGTAGTATATTAAGCTATGATTAAAAAATATCTCAAAAACATCTCGTCTTTGTATATCGACGGCTTTAGAAATATGAAACTCGGAAAGAGCCTGTGGCTCGTGATAGCTATCAAGCTGCTTATAATGTTCGGGATTTTAAAAGTATTTATCTTTGATGAAAGTTTAAATTCAAAATTTGAGAGCGACGAGGCCAAAGCCGACTTCGTAATCTCAAATTTGACAAAGGAATAAAATGTCTGAAATCGCTTCGGTCGATTGGTCGCGCGCGCAGTTTGCGCTCACCGCGATTTACCACTTTTTGTTTGTTCCGCTCACGCTGGGACTTAGTTTTATTATCGCCATTATGGAGAGCATCTACGTCAAAACCGGCAGCGAGCAGTGGCTAAAAATCACCAAATTTTGGCTAAAACTCTTCGGTATAAACTTCGCTATCGGCGTAGCTACGGGCATCATAATGGAATTTGAGTTCGGCACCAACTGGGCGAACTACAGCTGGTTTGTCGGCGACATCTTCGGCGCGCCGCTAGCTATCGAGGGCTTGCTCGCATTTTTTATGGAGGCGACGTTCTTTGCCGTTATGTTTTTTGGCTGGGACAAAGTTAGCAAGAAATTTCACCTCATCTCGACCTGGCTCGTGGCTATCGGTTCAAATTTGAGCGCGCTTTGGATCCTCATCGCAAACGGCTGGATGCAGTATCCGGTGGGTATGAAATTTAACCCAGCAACCGCAAGAATGGAAATGGAAAATTTCTTCGAGGTAGCACTTAGCCCCGTCGGCATCATCAAATTTTTACACACCGTAACTAGCGGCTACGTCGCTAGCGCGCTTTTCGTGATAGGAATTTCGGCGTGGTTTATCCTAAAAGGACGCCACCTAATCATGGCTAAAAAATCCATCGTCGTAGCGGCAAGCTTCGGGCTTGCGACGTCGCTGTTTTTGATGTTTAGCGGCGACGAGAGCGCATACCAGGTCGCACGCACCCAGCCTATGAAACTAGCCGCGATGGAAGGCCTTTATAAAGGCGAACAAAACGCCGGCCTAGTCGCGATGGGCGTGCTAGATCCGTCTAAAAAACCGGGCGACGGCAAGGACACGTTTTTACTCGAACTAAAAGTGCCTTACGCGCTTGGAATCATGGCTACTAGAAAATTTGATAGCTTTACTCCGGGCATCGAGGATTTAGTCTACGGCAACGAAGCGCAAAATATAGAGAGCGTCGCAAGCAAGATGGCCAAAGGCTCGCTAGCCGTTAGCGCGCTAGCTAGCTACAACGCCGCTAAAAAATCGGGCGATAAAGCCGCGATGGAGCAAGCCGAGCAAACTCTGGCTCAAAATATGAAATTTCTAGGCTACGGCTATCTAAAATCCCCGGAAAGCGCCGTACCGCCGGTCGGCATTACGTTTTATAGCTTTCACTTGATGGTGGCTCTTGGTACTTACTTTTTGGCTTTATTTTTGGTCGTTACGTATCTTACGATGGCAAACGATATCGAAAATTTCAAAAAGCTGCTGTGGGTGTGCGTATTTAGTATCCCGCTAGGACTAGTGGCGATCGAGGCGGGCTGGATAGTAGCCGAAGTAGGGCGCCAGCCGTGGGTCGTGCAAGACCTCATGACCGTGGGCGTGGGAGCGACAAATTTAGCCGACACCAACATCAAAATTTCGTTCTGGCTATTTGCCGTTTTATTTACGGCGCTTTTGATAGCCGAGATAAAAATCATGCTAAAACAGATAAAAATAGGATTTGAAAACCATGCTTAGTTTAGAATTTTTACAAATTTACTGGTGGTGCGTAGTTAGCTTGCTAGGCGGTTTGCTAGTGTTTATGATGTTCGTTCAGGGCGGGCAGACGCTGCTTTTCGGACTTTGCAAAAACGAGCTTCAAAAGGACATGGTGATAAATTCTATCGGGCGCAAATGGGAGCTTACGTTTACCACGCTCGTAATGTTTGGCGGCGCGTGCTTTGCAGCGTTTCCGCTGTTTTACGCGACAAGCTTCGGCGGTGCGTACTGGGTGTGGCTGGCGATTTTGTTTTGCTTTATCCTCCAAGCCGTGAGCTACGAGTACCGCAAAAAACCGGACAACTTTCTAGGTCAAAAAACCTATGAAATTTTCCTTTTCATAAACGGCTCTTTAGGCGTTATTTTAATCGGCATGGCCGTTAGCACGTTTTTTTCTGGTAGCGACTTTTTACTAAACGAACACAACTTCGTGCAGTGGCAAACGCCGTTTCGCGGTCTTGAGGCACTTGGCAATATCATGCTATATCCGCTAGGCATCGCGATGTTTTTCCTAGCTCGCGTGGGCGGAGCGCTCTACCTCATCAACAACATCGACGATGCAGAGCTAAGGGCTAACGCCAGAAAAGCGGCGCTAAAAAATACGATTTTCTTTTTACCGTTCTTTTTGATATTCATCGCTTGGATATTTACCAAGACCGGTTTTGCATACGACGAGAGCGGCGTAGTGAGCTTAGTTGGCTTTAAATACGCTCTAAATTTACTCCAGATGCCGCTTGTTGCAGCTATGATAGTTATAGGCGTCGGACTCGTGCTTTTCGGTATATTTAAGGGTGCGTTTACGACTAGCATCTACGGCGTAGTGCCTTACGGCGTGGGCGTAGTGCTAACGGTTACGGGGCTATTTTTGATAGCCGGACTTGCAGATACGGCGTTTTATCCGTCGTTTTCAAATTTACAAAGCTCACTCACGATCAAAAATGCAAGCTCCAGCCACTACACGCTAAACGTCATGGCCTACGTGAGCCTGCTAGTGCCGTTTGTTTTGGGCTATATTTTCGTCGTTTGGCGCGCTATGGATAGCAAAAAGATCACGGCCGATGAGATCAAGCACGATCATCACGCATATTAAGGATAAAAATGATAGAAGCGATAGTTTTTCTTTTTCTTTGGGTTTTGGCGCTTTTTGGCGGATATAAATTCGTCCATTTTAACATCAAGCATGTCGAAAAAAACGACGACAAATACTTTGGAAATTTGCGCGAATAAGCGCTGATCCGCAAATCTCGTTCTACTTAAATTTTAGCTTTTGTCGCTATAATGAGGCTAAAATTTTAAGGAGAACGAGATGTTTGACTTCACTTTTCACAACCCCACTAAAATACAATTCGGCAGAGGCAAAGAGCGAAACATCGGGCTTTATATGCGCGAATTTGACGCTAAAAGAACCCTACTGATCTACGGCAGCGAACGCATCAAAAAAGACGGACTCTTCGATACGGTCGCAGCGAGCCTAAAAGAAAACGGCATAGAGTTTATAGAGCTTGGCGGCGTGGTTAGCAACCCCGTGCTAAGTAAAGTTTACGAAGGCATCGAGCTAGCTAGGAAATTTAACGCCGACAGCGTGCTAAGCGTAGGCGGAGGCTCCTGTCTAGATAGCGCCAAAGCCATCGCTGCAGGCACGCTATATGATGGCGACGTGTGGGATTTTTTCACAGGCAAAGACCCGAGCCGCGCGCTAAAAATCTTTGACGTCATCACCCTTGCGGCGACGGGCAGCGAGATGAACTCGGGTGCAGTCGTGACAAACGAAGCTACAAAACAAAAATTCTCCATCCACGGCGACGTCCTATATCCGCTAGTTTCGGTCGTAAATCCGCAGCTACAAGCTAGCGTTAGCCGCGAGTACCTAGTCTACTCCGCCGCCGACGTCATAGCGCACAGCATCGAGGGATATTTCACCGCTAGCGTTCAACCTGACATTATCAATCTCTACATCGAGTCAAACATCAAAACCGTGATGAAAACGACTAAAATTTTACTCGCAGACCCCGACAACTACGATGCCAGAGCCGAGTTTGCCTGGGCGGCGACGATGGCGCTAAACGGCCTAACCTACGTCGGTACGCACGGCTACTCCTACCCAAACCACATGCTAGAGCACGCCATGAGCGCGGTCGTAAACTGTGCGCACGGAGCGGGCCTAGCGGTCATAATGCCAGCGTGGATGAAGTGGTATAAGAGCCGAAATTTGAGTGCTTTCGAGCGTTTTGCGCGAGAAATTTTCGGAGCAAATTCAGCTGATGAGGGCATCGCCGCCTTTAAAGCGTGGCTTAGCAAAATCGGCGCTCCGGTTAGCCTAAAAGCCGTCGGCATAGAGGGCGAAACGCTAGACGAGGTCGTAAATTTAGCCTACGACTACGCGGCAAACTGGCGCAAAGATAAGCTCTACACGAAGGAAAATATCAAAGATATTTTTGAGCTAGCGAAGTAAATTCGAGTAAATCTGCGGCTAAATTTAGCGCTAGCAAGATACGAAAATTTAACTCTTATACGCCGGTTTAAAATTTAACCGCCGCGAGATAAATTGGGAAATTTTAGCGCTTTGGCAAAGCGAATATGATTTACCGAATTGTAAATTTAGCACTTTAAATTTGCTCCGAGTTTTTTCGGGTTGCGAATTTAAACGCAAAAGTACGAAATACGCGTGCGGCGGCTAAATTTTCGGCATGGCGAAAACGGCAACGCAAAATACCGCACGAATCATAAATTTAAGCGCGCAAGACAAGAAAATGCGGCCGGGCGAGCAAAATTTACTTTGCAAGCGGCAAACTTACCCGCCCGCCGTAGCAAAATAGAGCAGGGTGCGCCTAAACCCCGCTCTGCGCCGAAATTTAAACTAAGGCTTTTTGATGATAAATCTAAGCGTCGGACCGTCTTGCTCGATTTTAAGCACTTCAAAGCCCCTGTTTCTCGCGTCGTAAGGGATCGAGTTTATCGCCTGCGGGCAGTCGCAAAGTACTTCTAGCACCTCGCCGCTTTTCATTTTCGGTAGGATTTCTAGCGTCGCGACGGCGGGCATCGGGCAAGCCTCGCCTAGGATATCGAGCGTATAGCTTATTTCAAAATCGTCTTCATGCATCTTAGTAGCCTCCTTTGGCAAAGAAATTTCGTTTGTAGATAAACACCAGCAGCAGCGCCGAAACGAATAAACATAAATTTACCGCTAAGCCGCCCAGCGGACCGAATACCTCTAAAAGCTGGATTTTCGGGCCGTCTTTGATCCATGCCGGGATGAGATCGTAGCTAAGGGCTAGCACCATGGTTCCTACGACGTTTGCGACGCCCACGATCATAAAGTGCAGCTGCCCCTCGGTGGCTCTATACGTCCAGCCGCACTCGCAGCCGCCCGCAAATACGATACCAAAGCCGAATAAAAACGCTCCGATCGCAACCGCCGGCGAGAAATTCGTAACCTTGCCGACGTAGCCGTTTAGCATCAGCACGAAAACGATGAGCGTGGCGATTATCATACCGTAAAACGCGCCCTTCGTCGCGACGTCCCTGCCGAATAAGAACAGGTCGCGAAAGCACGAAGTAAAGCAAATTTGACCCTTTGAGATAATAAAACCAAAAACCAGTCCGAAAAGCAGTCCAAGCGGCAAGATGCTAGCTTTGACTTTTAGATCGAGCGCCGGCGCCTGCATCAAAAGATACGCAAACCAGATAATCGCTAAAATCGCGATAATCACGCCGATGGCGAAATTTCGGTCGGCGCGGCCTTTGTCATGCGTCGTGCCTTTGCCTTTTGAGCCGAAGTTTTTAAGCTCGGTTTTAGGCATAAAGATAGGCAGCTTGCCGACCTTGACGGCGACGTAGATGCCAAGCACCATAAACACGGCAAAAAGCCATGTATGTAGCGAAAAATACGGCAGTCCGGTGAAAAAATCAAGCAAGTTGCAGCCAAAGGCCAGACGCGCGCCAAATCCCGAAAGCAAGCCGCCGACGATAGCTTGAAAAACGCGAATTTTGCTTGCGGGTAGGCGAAATTTGACTTTATTTGCCATAAAGGCCGCGATCGTGGCGCCCACGAACATGCCTATTAGCATAAGCCCCTCAAAGCGCGTGAGCGGATTGCCGTCAAGGTTCGTGATCTTGTAGTAGGAGTAGCCGCTAAGATCCATCCCGAAAAGCTCCAAAAACTCGCCGCCCCAGCGCGTCATCTCGCCGGTCACCGCCCATCCGCCGCCAAAAATCCCGAAATACACGGTCGCTACGATGGCTAAGATAATCATCGCCTGCCCGACGTTCCAGAAATTCGTTAGATATTTCGTTCTAAATTCTTTAAACATAAATTTTCTTTGTATTAATTTCCTCGCCCCGCGAGACTAAAATTTGAGATTAAACGCGTATCTATGAGGTAGTCATCTAGGTATCCTAAAACGTGGTCGTCAAACTTGACGCTAAAAAATAAGAATTGTAGCTAAGATATTATTAAATAAAATTAAAATTTAGCTAGATTAATTTGCGATATTTTTCTCTAAAATATAAAATCTATAATCATCTTTTTTGTTTTCATTGAGATCTTTTACCGCAACTTTCGGCCGGCATCTACCGCCTGATTTTGCTTTTTCGAGAATATTTTAAGCGGTTCTCTTTAGTTGCCACCGCTTTGCCTGTATTTAGACCAAAGAGAACCTAGCGTTTTGACTAAAATATCCTTAGATATAAAGTCTTACGCCTCCAAAATCGCTCCGTTGCTAGCGTTTGTGACCAGTTTGCGATACATTCGCAGCCAGCGGTACGGCAGCGGTTTTTCAATCGGCTTAAA
>CALISV010000272.1 GCA_938041615.1 uncultured Campylobacter sp.
GCAGCGGTAGCAGTAGCCGACTTGATTTTCGTAGTCTTCGATTTTCTCGACGTTTCCTAGCTTTTCTAGTTCTGCTACGATGACATCTCTGGCCTCTAGTCGTTCAAGTCCTTTAAACTGCGCGCACTGCTCGTTTAGTATGCCTTTTTCGTCAAAAACGGTGATAAATTTTAGATCGTGTCTTTTGCCGACCTCGTAGTCGTTGGTGTCGTGCGCGGGAGTGACTTTTACTAGACCCGTTCCAAACTCCATATCGACGTGCTCGTCGGCGATGATCTCGATCTCGCGACCGATTATCGGTAGGATTACTTTTTTGCCGATCAAATTTTTATAGCGTTCGTCGTTTGGATTTACCATTACCGCTGTATCGCCGAAGTAGGTTTCAGGCCTGGTGGTTGCTACAACGATATACGGCAAATTCTCGCTTTGATATGCTTTGTTGGAGCTGATTTCTCCTCGGTCACGCACGACCAGTGCGCTCCCGTCGTCAAAATCCGCTCCGCCTCGCCTCTCTTCGCGATAATTAGCCTCGTCTTTTTGAGGCGAATTTGCGTTACTCTTGTCAAAATTTAATGCGGAATTTTCGCTCAAATTTGAAGCTTCGTCCGCGAGATAGTATCTCAAATGATAAAGCTTGCCTTTGTTTTCCTTATGCTCGACCTCGATGTCACTGAGCGCGCCGTCGTGCGTACACCAGTTTATCATATAGTTTTCACGTACGATGAGCCCTTTTTCGTAGAGATTTACGAATGCCTTTTTGACCGCTATCCTTAGCCCTTCATCCATAGTAAATCTTTGGCGCGACCATGCTGGAGAGATGCCTAGTTTTCGCATCTGATGCACGATCATTCCGCCGCTTTTTTCTTTCCACTCCCAGACTTTTTCTACGAATTTTTCGCGTCCGAGCTCTTCTTTTTTGATGCCTTGTGCTAGGAGCTGCTTTTCAACGACGTTTTGCGTGGCGATGCCAGCGTGATCAAGGCCTGGCTGCCAAAGCGTTTTGTAGCCGTCCATTCTTTTGTAGCGCGTCATTATGTCTTGCAATGTGAAGGTTAGCGCGTGCCCGATATGAAGCGAGCCAGTTACGTTTGGAGGCGGCATCATGATGCAAAATTTACGGCCGTCTTTGCGGATGTTTTTGTTCGCGTCTATCTCGAAATATCCGCGTTCTTCCCAAATTTTATAAAACTTATCTTCTACTTCTTTTGCGTCGTAAAATTCCGCCATATTTTATCCTTAATAATTGTTTAAAAAATGTCGGATTTTACTACAAATTTGCTAATAGTATGTTTAAAATAGGTTGTTTTTAAGAATAGGCAAAGAAAGCGAAGCGGCTAAAAAACCGCTTCGCAAAGGATCATTTGACGATAAATTCGTGCTGAGCTAGATCGTAGTCGCTCATGCTCTCGTCGTACATGTTTTCCGTGATGACCGCAGGTAGCATGCACTTACCGCTCATGACGACGCGAAGAGGCGTATAAAGCACGTGCGCATCCTTGCTGGCACTTAAACTATAAAAGCTCAAAACTCTGTCGTCCTCGATGTTTTGATGCTCGAGAGTTAAAGAGTTTTTCGTAGCTTCCGTTCTTGCGTTTGGCACGATATTTTCGTTTACTACCTCAAGGCAAGGGCTGATTGTTTCGTTTATCACGCCGTTTCTAATAAACTCATTCGTTTTTAGCGATAGCTTAGAGTAGATGATATCGTTTACCTTAAGCGCGTTGATATCGATCTCTTTGCCGTCTTTGCCGACGAAGGTTCTATAGATATCAAGCCCCTTCTTGTCAAATTTGTGATTTACGTCTAGCTTTTTGTAGCCTGACGCGCTAACGCCTAGATAGACGGCTGCGCCGTTTTGGGGCACGATAGTGATCTCAGGCTTTTTAGGAGCGATGTTGATAGCTCCGCGACCGTCGAAATTTAGATCGTGTCCGTCGGCGATTAGCTTAAATTTGTTCTCGCTTGAGACGTCTTTGATATATGCTCTTAGCGCTCTTAGCGTAAATGCGCGCTCCTGCGTCGAATGTAGCTTATCTACGCGAGCGATCAGGTAGTCTGCTAGCTCGTCGCTAAATGCGTTTTTCTCAAAGTGATTGGCGTGCAAAAGTAACATAAAGGCCTTGTTTCTGATCTCTGAGCCAAAGTTATCGGCTAGCTCTTTTTCGCGGTCAAAGATCGATTTGTTTAGTCCTTTTAGCACTTTTTCGCTCTCTTTATTTAGTCCCTCATTTTTGAGGATCGCTGCCATCAAGTATCCGTCAAGCGCGCTGTTTTGGTATCTCTTTTGATCGTATAGAGCGTTTAGCTTTGATCTATCGAGTTTCTTTTGCGTGCTTAGGACGTAGGCTGCGTAAAGGGCTTGGAAGTTATCGTTGCTGCCAAACGCCTTTAGCCAGTCGATCGCTTTATTTTTTACGTGGCTATCTAGCGCAAAGCCTGATTTTTCAAGCGTAAATAGCATATCGATAGCGTAGATCGAAGCAAAGTTGTTCGTGTAGCCTAACTGATGCCAGTAGCCGATACTGCCGTCTGTTTTTTGCATATTGACGACGTCTTGTATGCCTGCTTCGACGAATCTTCTTCTATCGGCTTCTTTTGCTTTAGCCTCTTTGGAATCATCTCCGCCAAGCACTAGGAAATTTAGCTCAAAAAGCTTACTTGAGCGCTGCTCGGCGCATCCGTAAGGGTAGTTTACGAGCTTGTCGCTATTTGCGCTTAGTACGCCTTTGATAGAGCTTGAAGCGTCGATCCTGATGCGTTTAAACTCCTCGTCAAGCTTAAATGTTTTCTCCACGGTAGCCTGGAAATTTTTAGCGTAGGTGCTAAGCGGATAGGCGTGGATGACGTCAAGCTTTTGCGAGTATGTATAGCCGTTTTTACCGTCGTTTGCGGTGAAATTTATATATGATTTACCCGTAGCGTTAGCATCGATGACGAAATTTAATTTCGCATTTTCGTTAGGTTTTAGCTCGATGCTATCGACTGCTAGCTGTGCGTTTAGGTTCGTATCTATGCTTAGAGCGACGGTTTTTGGCTCTTTAGTCGTGTTTATCACTCTTAGCGTGTAGTTTACCTGGTCGCCTTGGATCAAATACGCCGTTTGCGTCGGTTTTAGGATGATATCGTCTTTTACCTTGACTGCGTTTACGCTAAAGCCAAGCTTATCGCCGATGACGCTAAGTACTGCCAAATTTATCTCGGAGTTAAAGTCGCTAGGCACCTCTACGTCAAAGTTCGCTACGCCGTCCGCACCCGCTTTTGCAGTTTGCATTTTGATGTAGGTTTTGACGTTTTTCTTATCGACCGGGCTGGCAAATTTAGCCATTCTCATCTCCATGAGAGCAGCTGCCGCGTCGCCACCGAAGCTTAGTACTTTACCGTCTTTTTTAAATCCGCTCAAATTTGCGTAGATGTCATAATCAAGCACGCCGTCGTTTAAAATTTTGTCAAAAAAGTCAAGCGGGCTCTTTAGCTTTTGATTTGTTACTTGTAGCACGCCTTCATCAACTGCAAATAACGTAACCTCCGCATTTGGCTCAGTTTTTACGGTAGTTTTAAATTTGGAGTTTGACTTCACGACTTTTGGCGCTTCGATGCTGACGTTTGTCGCTCGGTATGATTTATCCGCTTTTGCATAGACTTTATCGTAGGTTCTAAACGGCAAGACATCGTTATCGGCTACGCGCATGATGGATGCAGTTACATAAAGTCCCTCAAAATCGAAGTCAAGGTCAAATTTAGCGTTTGCTACGTTGTTTTCTATATTTACGACTTTATACTTTTTGACGTTTTCTGACTCGACCGTGATGATGCCGATGCCGCTTTTTAGCACAGAGCTAACGTCTACGTTTAGCGAGTCACCTTTTTTATAGACTTTTTGATTTAGCTTGATTTTGGCTTTAGCTAGCTCTTTTGTCGGTTGCAACGTGCCGCCGTAGTCCCAGCCGCTAACGTAGATATCTAAATTTGCCGAGTGGCCGCTTAGGATATCGGAAACCACGACTATGAAGTCGCCGCTTTGACTAAAATCATAAACGAATTCGTTACCGCTAAGAGTATCGCTAAAGACCTTTTCGTAGCGTTTGTTCCATTTTAGATAGCCTTCTTTGTCGTAGTTGTATTCCCAGATGGCTTTTTTGATCTCGACGGCTTTTTGTCTATCTTTTAGCTCCTCGTCTTTAAGCGGATCGACGCTGACGAAATTTAGCGTTAGTTTGGAGTTTGAGTCGATGTAGGTGTCGTTTGCTCTGACGCCGACCATCACGTCAAAAGGATATACGCTAAAGTCGTTGCTAGCGCTCACGTTTTTGCCGTCGTCGTTAATGGTAAATACCGCGGTGCCTTTTAAAATGCTTGCGATTTTGCCTTTATTTTGTAGCTTAAACGCAGTCGCGCCTTTACCTTCGTTGTCTAGAGTGACTGGCTTAGTAAACTGATCTAGGCCGTTTGCAGCGTATTCGCCGTTGCTAAATTTATACTCTTTAAATTTATCGTTTTTGTAATCTTGCTGATATAAATTTAACGCCACGTCGCCCTCGAGATTAGCCGCTGCGCCGCCAAAAAGGTAGTTGCTTTGCAGTTTTACGTCTATTAGATCGTCTAGAGCGTAAATTTGCTTATCTAGCTTAACTTCGTTTTTGATGCGTTGCGGAGTGAATGACTCGACTGAAAAGTCGTAGCTATCGATGATTTTATTTGCAAAGATCACTTCAAATTTAAACGTTCCGGTTAGTCCTGAGTTTACCGGCTCGTCGAAATTTATCACGCCAAGCTCGGTCGTGTTTATGCTTTTATCTAGGATTACTTTGTTTTGCGGATCTCTGATTTTTAGCTTAACGGGCATGTTTGAGAGGCTCTTAAACAGCGCGTTTTTGATGATGATCTCGCCTTTTATGTTTTCCTGCGGGCGGATGATGTTGCTAGCAAAGTGCAAATACGCGCTATACGTTTCGCTTCTATCTTTGGCGTCTAAATTTGATTCCTCGTTTAGGCGTTTGTTTTGCGATAGGGCGATGAAGCTCTGCTCTTTACCTAGCGTTAAAACTGCACTTGAGACGTCCTTGCCGATGTCTTTTTTGTTAAATTTAAATACGCCTTCGTCGTTTGTGATGCCGCTTGCGATGAGATTGTTTTTAGTGGAGTAAATTTTGACGTCCGCGTTTGCGACCACTTCGTTTTTACTCAAGCGGTTGGCAAATAAAAACACCTCGTCTTTTGAAACCTTCATGCTTAAGCCGATATCGGTTAGATAGACCGCTTTTTGTACGCTTTTATCTTTGTCGTAGTAGACCGTGACTAGATAAACTCCGTCGCCGCCCTCGGCAAAGTCAAGCTTGATCTTGCTTTTTTGCATTTCGTTTTGAGCGCCGCCGATCTCGTAGTTTTTGCTAGCTACTTCCTCGGCGTAGTTATCCAAAGGAGTCTCGGTAAAATTTAAAAAGTATCTTAAATTTTGCTCTTTTAGCTTCTCGACGACGACTTTAGCGGTGTTTGTGTTTACGCTTTTTACGCCGATCTCGCCCAGGTTAGACATATACGTGCCGCTATCGGTAAACTCCAAAAACGGCTTTAGATCGCCAAAAGCGACGTTAAATGAGGAGTTTTCTCGTAGCATCGAGTAGTCGTCGCCAAAGCCCTTGTAGAAGGTGACTTTGTATGTTGTCTGCGGTTTGAAGTCTTTACTAGTAATGTCGATATAGTAGTAGTAATACTCGCCGTCGGCATCTTGATGGCTAGTGTACTCCATTTCGCCGACTTCAAAGCTATTTACGCCCTCGACCTTGATAAATTTTTTAACATTATCAGAATCTATCCAATCTTTAAGATAGAGTCTAGCCGCTAGTTTGCCGTTATCTAGGCTGATGCCTTCGACTTCGTTTAAAAACATAGTCTTGGCTTTTGGCTTATCGACGAAATTTTCATCTGGATTTGAGACTTTTTGCACGACTTCAAAATCGTCGGCCAAATTTACGCCCGAAGCGTTTTTGAGATTTTTTGAGATCGCAAATACCAAATTATCTCCGCTTTCAAGTAACTTTATCTGAAAACTTTTAGGCGTTTTGGCTACGATTTTATATTTGATGTTTTGCTTGGCCAAATTTTGCTTGTCATAAATTTTAAAATTCGCGGCAAACTCATCCTCGCTAACATTATCGTTAAATACCGCTAAAAAGGTATCTCCGGAGTACTCGATCATGTTTGATAGCACGAAGTCTCCGCCGTAAAATTTAACTTTACTATCGCCCTTTTTGCACGAGTAGCTTACGCCTTTTGCAAGAGGCTTTTTAGGGTAAAAGAAAATCTGGCTTGATCCGTACTCAAAAGCTCCGGTTATCTCAGGCGCGCACTCGATTATCTTTTTGTGTGTGACTTTGCCGATGAGAGACTGTTCGTTTTGAGCGTATTTGACGTCAAGACTCACCGAACCGTCGTCTAATGCCCTGCTTGAACCGTCAAGCGTAAAGGCGCTCAAATTTGCTGCCAAGATGCAGCTTAGGCTTAAGCCGACTAGCTTTAAACGCATTAAAACCTCCTTATTTCGATATTGATTTCACTTAAATTCGAATTTTCGTCCAGACACCCGAGCTTATGTTTGCCTTGCGTTAAATTTAAGGTATTTTCGCTCGCGTTGTTTACTTTTTCCCACTCGTTTTCATCTATCTTGAGATATATCTCATCGCCGATATATGCGTAACATTTTAGCATAACTTTAGTTAAATTTTCATCGCTTAGAAGAATTTGATTATTTGACGGCGTTGCAACGAGAGGTTTATAGCTTTTAAATTTATAGTAACAAGGACTTTCTTTGATATCTTCTTGAGTGATCGCGCCGTTTTTGAGCAAAAATCCTACCTCGTCGCCCCTGATACTCTCGCAGATATCTTTTGGCGCAACGCCCTCTATCTGCCAGTCATCCTCTTCATCTCTACACTCTTTAAATTTAAATGCGTCAAGGCAGGTTTTTTTGGACTCAATGCCGCCTGGCGCACTCATAAAAGACAATTTTTGCTTTTGAGCAAGCAGTTTAAAGACGTCAAAAACCGTGCGCGAAGCGTCGCTAAATCCGCTTAAATTTTGCGTCTTTTTGCCGTTAAAGTTACCAAACCACACCGCAACGGTGTAGTCGTTATTTACTCCGATCGTGTAGATATCGCGCGAACCGTAGCTGGTGCCGGTTTTAAAGGCGATTTGCGGCGTATCTTTTGCGTATTGCCACGCGACGCCCAGATAGCTTCGGGAGGCCGAGGAGAGCATTTTTGAGGTTAGATACGCGCTTTGCGGGCTGATTAGCCGTCCGTAGCCTAGTATCGTTTTGCCGGCCGCTTCCAGCGGTTTTAGCTCGCCGCCGTTTGCGTAGATAGTGTAGAGGTGGGCTAAGCTTAGCAGGCTCATCTCCGCACTTCCAAGCGCGATACTATCGGCGTAAAATTCCTTTGAATTGCTCACTAAATGCACGCGAGAAAGCAGCTCGTAAAGAGAGTTTTCGCCTAGTTTGTTGTTTAGACTAACGGCCGGGATATTTAGGCTAAGCGCTAGCGCCTCGGTCGCTGAGATGATACCGAAAAACCTGCTGTCGTAGTTTTTTGGCGCGTACTCTCCGAGGAAAATTTCTGTATCTATCATCTGGCTTTTTGGCGTGATGAAGCCCTCGTCGAGTCCTAGCGAAAATATAAACGGTTTTAGCGTCGAGCCCACGTTTCTACTCATCATCACGCCGTCGTTTTGTCCCTGTGGAGCGTGCCAGTCGTGCGAGCCCACGTATGCGGCCACGCTCATAGTTTTGTTGTCGATTATTATCCCCGCGGCGTTGTAGGCGTCTTTTGATTTTAGCGAGGTTGCCGTATTTTTTAGGGCGTTTTCGAGTAAAATTTGCAAATTTAGATCCAAATTTGAGTGCGTAACGCCGTTTTTTAGAGCTTGCGCAGCGTAGTGCCTGGCCTTATAAACGGCATCGTAGCGTTTGTTTTTAAATGGCTCTCTTTGCGCTCTTTGGAATGCGCTTTGATCTATCACGCCCGCTTTATAAAGCAGCTTTGCAACGCGGTTTTTTAGCGCGTTGATGTTTGATTTTTTATCTAGGCGGTTGGCGTTTGGATTTTTTGGGATCGTGCTTAAAAGCGCGCACTCGGCGATACTGAGCTCGTCAAGCTCTTTACCGAAATAAAACCTCGCCGCAGCCGCCGCTCCCTCGATATTTCCGCCGTATGGAGCGAGGTTAAAATAAAAATTTAAAATCTCGTCCTTGCTATAGTGCCACTCAAGCTGAAGCGCGGTAAAGATTTCTTTAAATTTATTCGCATAGGTGCGCTCCTCTCGCTTCATCATACGCGCGACTTGCATCGTGATCGTGGATGCGCCGATGCGGTTAGAGTGCGTGAGATTATGCGCGGCAGCGCGGATCATGGCAAAGGGATTTACGCCGATGTGGTAGTAGAAAAATTTATCCTCAAACAAAAGAACGCTATCTTTTAGCGTCTGCGGGACGTCTTTAGCCTCAAATCTCCAAATTTCGTCGCTGCTAGGCCGAAGGGCTATGATTTGGCCGTTTTTATCAAAAAGTATGAGCGAATTTTCCCGCTTTAGCGCTTTCGTGTCAAGCGGATAAGCGTAATCAAGCGCCAAAAAAGCTACAAAGCAGAGCAGGACGACTGCGGCGAAGTATTTGATAAATTTAGCTAAAACTCTTTTCATTTCGCGATTATATCGAATTTGCGCGTAAAATCTCGAAAGATTAAATTTATGATAATTGATATATAATTTCAAACACTAATTTAAGTAAAGGAGATAAAGCCGTGGAATATAGAATAGAAAAAGACACGATGGGCGAGGTGAAGGTTCCAAATGAAAAATATTGGGGAGCGCAGACGCAGCGCAGCCTTGAAAATTTCGAGATCGGAGTAGGGCTGGAGACGATGCCAAGAGAGGTCATAGAGGGTTTTGCCTATCTAAAAAAGGCGTGCGCGCTTGTTAATCGTAAGCTAGGCCGCCTAGACGAGCCTCGCACCGAGGCGATAGCGCAGGCGTGCGATGAAATTTTAAACGGCAAGCTGGATGGAAATTTCCCTCTAGTCGTGTGGCAGACGGGATCGGGCACGCAGTCGAATATGAATTTAAACGAGGTCGTCTCAAACCGCGCGATGGAGATTTTGGGGCTAAATTTCCGCGATAAGGCGGCGCTGGACGCCAAAGACGCAAAATTCGTGCATCCAAACGATCACGTAAATAAAGGCCAGAGCTCAAACGACACCTATCCTACGGCGATGCGAATAGCCTTTGTGCAGCAGCTTCAAAAAAAGCTGCTGCCAGCGATAGAAAAACTTGAAGCGACGCTGGATAAAAAGACCGCCGAGTTTGCGGGGATCGTAAAGATCGGCCGCACTCACCTGCAAGACGCCACGCCGCTCACGCTCGGGCAGGAATTTAGCGGCTACGCGCATATGCTAAAGGCGAGCAAGGCGCAGATCCTCGCTACTATGCCGTTTTTGCAGGAGCTTGCTATCGGCGGCACCGCGGTGGGCACGGGGCTAAACTCGCACCCGAAATTTAGCGAGATGGTAAGCGACGAGCTAAACGCGCTAACGGGCACGGCGTTTAAATTTAAATCCCATCCGAATAAATTTCACGGCCTAACGAGCCACGACGCCGAGGTATTTTTAAGCGGCGCGCTAAACGGTCTGGCGGCGAATTTGATGAAGATCGCAAACGACGTGCGCTGGCTAGCAAGCGGGCCAAGATGCGGTATCGGCGAGATAAATATCCCTGAAAATGAGCCGGGAAGCTCGATAATGCCGGGCAAGGTAAATCCGACGCAGTGCGAGGCCGTCACGATGGTAGCAGCGCAAGTAATGGGCAACCACGTCGCGATCTCCGTCGCTGCAAGCCAGGGCAACTTCGAGCTAAACGTCTTTAAGCCGGTGCTTACCTACAACCTCATCCAAAGCATTCGTCTATTAAGCGACGCGATGCTAAGCTTTGAGAAACACTGCGCTTGCGGTATCACGGCAAACGCCGCGAAAATCGACAAGCTACTGCACGAAAGTCTGATGCTAGTAACCGCGCTAAATCCGCACATCGGCTACGCAAATGCCGCCAAGATCGCCAAAACTGCGCACCAT
>CALISV010000273.1 GCA_938041615.1 uncultured Campylobacter sp.
ATTTTTTAGAAAACAAACCCCTTTTTTATAAGGAAATCAACCGCGCGCGCATGCCAAACACCTTTAAATTTGTACAAGGCGCGTTTAAAATACCAAAAATCATCCATATTATCGGCACGAACGGCAAAGGTAGCACGGGGCGATTTTTAGCGCAGATGCTCGCTCGCGGCCATAGCGTCGGACACTATACGAGCCCGCATATCTTCGAGTTTCGCGAGAGATTTTGGATGAACGGCGCCGTAGCTAGCGCGGACGCGCTCGAGACGGCTCACGAGAGGCTGATTAAAATTTTACCCCCCGAGGTCGCGCGCTCGCTTTCGTATTTTGAGTATGCGACGCTACTTTGCGCTCCGCTTTTTGAGGGGTGCGACTTTTTCGTCTGCGAGGCTGGCGTAGGCGGCGAATTTGACGCTACGAACGTATTTGACAAGCGCCTTAGCCTCTTTACTCCGATCGGTTTTGACCACACGGCGCTGCTGGGCGACACGCTAGAGCAGATCGCGACGACTAAATTTAACGCGATGGCGGACGCTGCTTTAATGAACGACGAGATGAACGAGCTTTGCGCCGGTATCGCTAGGCAAATCGCTGCTAAAAAGGGCGCAACGCTTAAATTTGCGTCCGAAAATTTAAGCGACGATGATAAAAATGAGATTAAAATTTATGCGGAAAAATTTGGTTTACCCGAGTTTTTGCGCTCAAATTTGACTCTCAGCTCTTCGGCGTTTAAGGAGCTTGGATTTAGCTTAAATTTATCAAATTTAGGTGCGCTAGATCTTGGCGGACGCTGCGAAAAGATCGCGCCAAACGTCACGATTGACGTCGGGCACAACGAGATGGCGGCGCAGGCTCTCGTGAAAAAATTTGAGGGCAAAAAGCTAAATTTGATCTTTAACGCCTTTGCTGACAAGGACATAAAAGCCGTCCTAAAGGCGATCAAACCGATCGTAAAAAAAACCTACATCATCGAGTATGAGGCGCCCGGCCGCGAGCTAGCGACAGCGCAGGTAAAAGAGGCTTTGCGCCAGCTTGATATGGAGTTTGCTGACTTTACGGACGTGGGCGCGGACGAGGAGTATCTGGCGTTCGGGTCGTTTTACCTCGTGGAAGCCTTCCTGAAAAGGTACCGCGGTGCAAAGTGAGGTTTTTGAGTATTTTTTAAACGGAGGCGATGCGCAG
>CALISV010000274.1 GCA_938041615.1 uncultured Campylobacter sp.
GCCGTCTGCTCCTGCAAAACCAATATCGCACGGCTCAAATCAAGGAAATGCGCATAAAATAAATCTATAAAAATAGCGTGAGCAAAACGGTGGATAAAAGTTTGCTCACTTTTTAAATAGATCTTTATTGTTTGGGTTTGACATTAACGCCGACATCGACTTTTCAAGCTGATTTTTTTGAGATTTGTAAATAGAAAAATTTACCAAAATCGGACTGTTTTCTACTAAAATTTGAACGATAGCTCCAAGCGGAAAGCTAACGACGCTGGCGAAATTTTCCTTACCGAAGCCGGCCTCGAAGCTCAGCTCCTCCGGCGTTAGCTTAGCGCTGCTAAAAGTATATCCCGCAAGCGTAAAAACGATAACTGGAGCCGTAAAAGTGCTCATAATATACTCCGGTAGCTCGGGGTTAAATTTGACTAGATCAAGGTTGGCCATCGCCGAAAAGGATCGGTCGTTTTTTAGCAGATACTCCACGCACTCAAAAACGTGCTCCTTCATCATCGTCGCAAATCTATCGTCGTCTAAAATCTCATCAAGCATTTTGCATCCTTTTGTACCTTTTCTCAAATTTACCGTCCGTCGCCACGCCGAATTTGGCTTCAAATAAACGCAAAATTTAGCGTCAAATTTGTAGCCTTATACTCTGTTTGGCTCGTCAAATTTGGCCACGCTTTTAAATTTACTCCCCAAAACGCGTCAAATTTATGCCCGTTACGCCTCCTGGCAAAACTCCTCAACTAGCTTTTTAACCTCGTTTATGCCGATCTGCCAAAAAGCCGCGTCCTCGATATCAAAGCCAAACATCCTGACCAGCTCTTTTGGCGAGCGTGAGCCGCCCGCGCTTAAAAACTCGGTGTAAATTTGCACGAAATTTTCGCATTTGCCGCTTTTGTAAAGCCCGAAAATCGCCAGCACCAAAAGCTGTGCGTACGAGTAGGCGTAGCAGTAAAACGGCGTGTGGATAAAGTGCGGGATGTAGCTCCACCAAATTTTATAGTATTCGTTTAGCGTGACGCTTCGTCCGAACATCTTTGCACTCTCTTCGAGCCAAATTTGATTTAGCTCCTCGGCGCTGATCTCGCCATCATGCGCGTGAACTCGGCGCTCAAAGGTCGTGAAGTTTATCTGGCGATAAAGCGTGGCGAAGATATCCTCGATCTTGCCCGCAAGCAGGGCGGTTTTTTCTTTGCCTTTTAGCGTACTTTTGACGTGATCAAAAACTAGCATCTCGCAAAACACCGACGCCGTCTCCGCCGTAGTTAGCGGCGTGTCAGCGTTTAGAAATCCTACGCTTTCATAGGCTAGATTTTGATGCGCGGCGTGACCTAGCTCGTGCGCTAGCGTGAAAAGGTCCCGCCTCTCGTCGGTGTGGTTTAAAAGCACGTATGGGTGGGCTTTTGCTACGCCTGACTGCGAAAAGGCGCCGCCTCGTTTATTTTCGGCCGGATAGACGTCGATCCAGCCCTCTTTAAACGCGCGAGCGGCTATCTCGCCGAATTTCGGGCTAAATTTAGAAAAAGTCTCAAGCACGATTTTTTTGCACTCTTCAAATTTATAAATGCTCTTACTCTCGCCCAGCGGCGCGTATCTATCGTAGTCGTAGAGCTTTTTAAAGCCTAAAATTTTGCGCTTTTTCTCGTAAAATTTGATCGGTAGATCAAAGCTCGTCTCGGCGGCCTTTATCAGCGCGTCCACGCTGGCTTTGGTTGTTTGGTTTGAGAAATGCCGCGGACTTTCGGGTAGGCCAAAATTTCGCAGCTCGCAGCTAGTTTTTAGGCTAGTTTTTATCATATTATAGATGTAGCTAAGCAGATGCTGCTGCGGCGCTAGACCGCCCGATAGGCTCTTTGCGGCCGCTTTTCGCTCGGCTCGGTCTGGGCTGTGAAGCTTGGATAAAATTTCCTCTTCGCCCAGCATTTTGCCTTTAAATTTAAACTTAAGCGCGCTTAGCGTCTCGTCAAAAAGCCGCGAGAAGCCTTCCGCGCCCGTGTTTGCCGTACGGAGTAAAATTTGCTCCTCTTTTAGGCTTAGCTGGTGGGCTTTTTCTTTTGCGATATTGGCCAGATAGTAGCCAAGTTTCGCGCTTTTGGCGATAATTTTGTTTTGGCGAGCCTCGTCAAATTCGTTAAATTTAAGCTCAAAAAAGAGTAGGTGATTTTGCGCTTTTGAGCTTAGCTCGTCAAATTTGGCGTAAAACGCGCCCTTTGAGGTGTCTTTTGAAAAAACTAGGCTCACATAAATTTGCACGCGAGCGATATTTTCTAGCAAATTTTCATACTCGTTAAGCGCGGAGAGAAACTCCTCGTCGCTAAAATTTAAGAACTTATCCGAGTATTTGGCTTCAAATTTTTCGCACTCGCTTTGCAAAGAAAGAGCCGATTTTTCAAGCTCTTTTTCGTTTTTAAAAAGCGGGGTCAAGTCCCAAACGTTCATTTTTCAGCCTTAAATTTACTCTACGGTCTCTGAAGCTACGGCGGTGAAAAGTACGTCAGAGGCGCTATTTACGGCCGTTTCTACCGAGTCTTGGATCACGCCGATGATAAATCCTACGCCGACAACCTGCATCGCGATGTCGTTACCGATACCAAATAGCGCGCAAGCAAGCGGCACGAGTAGTAGCGAACCGCCCGCAACGCCGGAAGCCCCGCACGCGCCAAGAGCCGAGATAAAGCAAAGTAGTAGCGCGTCGCCAAAATCAACCGTGATAGATGGGATCGAGTTTACCGCCGCAAGTGCCAAGATACCGATAGTTACGGCTGCGCCGCCCATGTTTATTGTAGCTCCTAGCGGGATAGAGATCGAGTAGAGCTCCTCTTTTAGCCCTAGCTTTTTGCAAAGCGCCATATTTACCGGGATATTTGCCGCGGACGAACGAGTGAAAAACGCCGTAACCGCGCTCTCTCTCACGCAAGTCATCACTAGCGGATAAGGATTTTTCTTGGTAACCGCAAACACCATCGCAGGGTAAACGACGAAGGAAACGAAAGCCATCGCGCCTACTAGAACGAGGATTAGTTTTAGGTAGCCCGCAAGCGCTTCAAAGCCCGTCTCGTGGATGCTGATAGTAACTAGGCCAAAGATACCAAACGGCGCAAGGCGGATGATAAATCTAACGATTTTAGTCACGCCGTCGCTAACGTCTTGAAATACTTTTTTGGTTTCTTGCGTGCAAAATCTCATCGCGATACCGCCGCCAACGGCCCAAGTGATGATGCCGATGTAGTTGCCGTTAGAAAGCGCGCTGATAGGGTTTTGAACCATTTTAAAGATGAGGTCTTTTAGGACGTCGACGATGCCTTGCGGAGCGCTCATATTTGCGCTCTCAACGCCTTTTAGCACGAGCTCCATCGGGAAAAGAAAGCTAGCGATAACCGCGACCACGGCTGCTAAAAAAGTGCCGACTAGGTAAAGCGTAACTACCTTTTGCATGCCTTTTGCGTGGCCGAATTCTTTTACGATGATAGATGTCGCAACTAGTACGAAAACCAGGATTGGAGCGATAGCTTTAAGCGCGCCGACAAATAGATTTCCCAAGACCGCGATAGAGTTTGCGACCGAATTTGCCACATCGGTTAGGTCTTTTTTTGCTGCGGCTAATTGTGCTGCGTCGCTCACGCCTTTTGCGATTAGTTCGTTATAGGGAGCCGCCTGATAGTGCGTCCAAAAGCCGATAACGGCGCCTAGAGCTATGCCGATCAAAATTTGAACGATCAAATTTCCGTCGGCGAACCTTTTTGCCAGTTTGCTAAACATTCTAGTGTCCTTGCCTTAAAATTTAATATTAGTTTAGGATTATAGCCGAATTTACGCGGAATTTACAAGCTTTGAGCGAGATTAATTTGAATTTTATTATGAAATGTTACAATTGCGAGATTAATTTTCATAAAGGAAAAGCATGTATTTATTTACTTCAGAGGTTGTGAGCCCGGGTCACCCGGATAAATGCGCCGACATCATCGCCGACAGCATCGTAGATACGATCTTGATGCAAGATCCAAACGGCCGCGTCGCTAGCGAAGTTTTCGTCGCGGGTAAAAACATTATAATAGGCGGCGAGATAAACTCAAAGGTTAAGTTAAGTTTCAAAGACTACGAAGGTATCGTTAAAAACGCACTAGCCAAAATCGGCTACGACGGCAAGTCTAAATTTACTAAAGAGCAGTGCCTGCATCCGGACGACATCGAGATAAAAGTTTGCGTAAATCAGCAAAGTGCGGATATAAATCAAGGCGTCGATCAAGAAGGCGGCGAGATAGGCGCTGGAGATCAAGGCATAATGTTTGGCTTTGCTAGCTGCGAAGCAAACGAATATATGCCAGCAGCCATAACCTACGCTAGAATGCTTTGCGACAAGGTTTATAAATTTGCCAAAGCCAACCCCGATAAACTGGGCGTCGATATCAAAACCCAGGTTACCGTAGACTACGGCACGAAGGATAACTTTGAAAGCTGCAAGCCTCAAAGCATCCACACTATCGTGGTTTCGGCCCCTTGCGTCGAGACGATGAAGATCGAGGAGCTACGCGCTCTAGTACAAACTCTCATCGACGATGCGGGCTTGCCAAAGGGCCTTTACGATAAAAGTAAAACGCTAATCTACATCAACCCGACCGGCCGCTACGTAAATCACAGCTCGCTTCACGACAGCGGACTAACGGGTCGCAAGCTCATCGTAGATAGTTT
>CALISV010000275.1 GCA_938041615.1 uncultured Campylobacter sp.
ATTCGGGGACGGACTATATACTTATTTTTCATCGACAGGATCATAGTTAAAAACTCCTTTGAAAGTTTTTAACTTATCTTGAGCCTAAATTTATTAAAAATAAGCGATAAAAGAAAAAAAGATGAGGAAATTATTTTAAGGCTTATTGCATTGACACAAGATAATCAAAAATATCAAGGAAATATGAAGCAATTTTTGAACGCTTTTATGTTTTTAAATAGGAATTTGTATAACAACGAAACAAAAGATACAGTAGATAGTTTTGCTGACATAGTGAAATTTATAAATAATTTAAATATAGACGATGTTTTTAGGCCAAAGGAGCAATTAAGTATAGCAACACTTGATGCGGTATGGGTCGGTATTTATAAAAATTATCAATTTCTAAGAAGCATAACTGGTGACGTAATTAGAAAAAAAATTAAAGAACTTTTAAATAATGGTGATTTTAAGGAAAGTATTAAAACTGGTACAACACACAATAAAGATAGTGTCCGTACTAGAATAGATTTGGCAATAAAATTTTTATCAAAGTAGAAAATGAATATTCAAGATTTAGATAGGTTAGATAAAGAGATATATGATTTATTTGACAAAATACAAGCATTGTCCGAGGATTCGAAGTCGGACATTGAAATCATAAAATATCTAACAAACCATACTGTATTGCTTATATCTGGGTATATGGATAAATATTTCTTATTCATTATTAAAGATTGCATAAGTAATAAAATTATGCCAAATGAATTAAAAAATTTTATATTAAATAAAATTAAGGGCAGACATGGGTTAACGAATTTAGATTCGAAAAAAATAAAAGGTATATTAAGTGACTTTAACGAAGGTTGGTCAACATTATTGTCGACATATATTAATAGCAATAATAACCAATCTACTGCACTTGGAAATATTGTGGATGCTAGAAATAAGATAGCCTATGGCGATAGCGTAAACATTTCGATAAGCGAGTATATAAGACACTACGAGGATGCAAAAAAATTACTAGAGTATGCAAAAACATTTTTTGATGGTATACAAATAAATTTAGATTTATCCAGCACAGAATTGCAAGTCGGAACATAAAATTTACCGCAAAAATCCCTGCTTGCGTAGAAATTTTTCTAGACTTGCGGTAAATTCCGCGTAGCCTGCAGCGTTTGGGTGGATCTGATCGGACATCAGGCGGCTTTGTTTCATCACGTCGCCCCGCGCGTCAGAGAGCAAAGGCACGCCGTATTCCTTCGCCAGCTCCTCTATAGCTCGTGATCGCTAAATATCCCCAGAGCCGCGCCCAAAGTTAGCTTAGGAACGCCGATCAGTACCGCGCGGCTGCCGCTCTCTTTTACTGTGCGCAAGATGGCGGCGATATTGGCGCGCGTGGCGGAGCTAGGCTGTCTACGCAAAAAGTCGTTGCCGCCGATGCTAACTATCACGAGCGTTGGTTTATATTCTCGCAAAAGCGCTGGCAAATGCGCCAAAGCCTGCGCGCTAGTATCGCCAGAAACTCCCGCGTTTATCACTTGCCAGCCGCTTGAGCGCGCTAAATTTGCCGGCCACGCTCTCTGCTCGCTAGCGCCCACTCCCTGCGTGATCGAGTCGCCTAGAGCCACCACGACGCTGCCGGCCGGTAGCGGGCGTTCTTTGCCCTTGCCGCCGCAAGCCGCGATAGATAGCGCAACGAGCGCGACAAGTAATATCATGTAAAATTTTCTCATAAAAGCTCCGTTAAGTGCCTATTTTGATTTATAAATAAAAACCGTGCCGCGATAAATTTAATCGCCGTGTGGGGAAACTTGCTCAAATTTATAAATTTGCGTAAATTTAAGATGCAAGCCGTCACGTGCTAAAATTTGCACTAAATTTTAAAATTTAGCGCAAATTCTAAAGCAAATTTCATGCGCACCGTCGCAACTTTTGCCACCCGCCTGCAATACGCCCAAAGCCACTAAAATTTAGCGACCGAGGGCAAAATTTAAAAATCAAAGCCCCAAATTTAGCTACTTTATAAACCCGACCTGCGGTAAAATTTCAGCTAGCGCCGCGTCCTTTTTCTCGTTAAATTTGACCTTGTTCTGCTCAAAAAGATTATTTCCGTGCGCGTCTATGGAGACGATGAGCGGGCCAAACTCCTTCACGCGGCACTTCCACAGCGTCTCGGGCATCCCAAGCTCCGTCCAGTCCGCGCTCTCGATCTCCTCGACCTGCGTCGCGGCCACCACCGCGCAGCCCGCGGGAAATACGCAGTGTATCGCGCCAAACTCCTTGCAGCCGCTCATCGTGCCCTCGCCCATGCCGCCTTTGCCCACTATCAGGCGCACGCCCGTTTTAGCGATAAATTCGCGCTCGAATTTCTCCATCCGCATGCTAGTCGTCGGCCCCACGGAGACCATCTCAAAGCTTTTATCGCCCGTTTTTCTGATGATCGGCCCCGCGTGCAGGATCGCACCGCCTGCTATATCTAGCGGCAGCTCGCGGCCCTCCTGCACGACGCGTCTGTGCGGCACGTCGCGGCAGGTGACGATGTGTCCGCTGAGGTAGATCACGTCGCCGATCTTGATATCCGCTAGATCCTCGGGCGCGATCGGCGTGGTTAAAATTTTCTTACTCATAGCGCGAACTCCTTGTGCGATTTTACGGCAAAATTTAGCTTTTCGTCCCAGATGATGTGGCCTTTGCGGTGCGACCAGCAGCCCACGTTTACGGCGACGGCGATGACGCTTGGGTGGCGGGCGCAGTTTTCGATATGCACGCCCATCACTGAGCTTGCGCCGCTCATGCCTTGCGGGCCCAGGCCGATTTTATTGATGCCCTCTTCGAGCAGCTTTTCGGTTAGCGCGGCGCGCTCGTTCGGGTTTGCCGAGCCAAGCGGCCTCATCAGCGCTTTTTTGGATAGCAAGGACGCTACGTCGATCGAGGTGCCCACGCCTACGCCCACTAGCAGCGGCGGACAGGCGTTTATGCCGTAGCTCGTCATTATGTCCATGACGAATTTCACGACCCCCTCGTAGCCCATGCCGGGCATCAGCACGGTCGCCTTGCCGGGCAGGCTACAGCCGCCGCCCGCCATGTAGGTGTGTATCTCGCACTCGCTACTTTGCGGCATGATCTCCCAAAATACGCTCGGCGTGCCCTTGCCGACGTTTTTGCCGGTGTTATACTCGTCGAAGGTCTCGACGCTGTTGTGGCGCAGCGGAGCCTCGCGCGTCGCTCGCAGTACGGCCTCTCGCAGCAGCTCCTCAAGCTCGCCGATGAGCGGGAAGTTCGAGCCGCAACGCACGAAAAACTGGATCACGCCCGTATCCTGGCAGGACGGACGGTCTAGCTGCTTAGCTAGGCGCTGGTTTTCAAACATCGTTTTGTAGATCTCCTTTGCCAGCGGCTGCGTCTCGCGCTCGCTAAGCTCGCTTAGCTTCGCCGTCACGTCGTCGGGCAGCACCTTACCCGTGTAGCCGACGAATTTCGCCATAACCTCGGTCATCTTTTGCACGGCTTTTTGTTTATCCATCGCTTCTCCTTTGCTGGTTTTTACTTTCAAATTTTTCATATACGCCCGCTAGGACGCAGCCTGCGGCGTAGCAGAGCAGATCGGCGAAATCAAACGTCCCACCGATTATTACTTTTAAAATTTTATTTTCTATACCTAAAATTTGCACCGCGCCAAAATACTGCGCGAGCTCCAAAGCCGCCGCGAACGCAAAAATTTTAAGCGGCAAATTTAAAGGCGGCACGCTAAAAATAGCCCGCGCCAACGCGTAAAGCAAGATGACGGCCAAAACGTCGCCCGCGTAGTGGCGCACGAAGCCGCCCTTTACGCAGATCGCGATGTAAATTTCAGCCGCTAAAATCAGGACCGCCGCGGCTAAAAACGCTAGCCTCGTTCTTGCGCTTTGCCTTGTTTGCGCCTTTTGCGCGAGCTTTTTCGCGCCCTTCGGCCTAGCCTTTTGCTCGTTTAAATTTTCCTCTCGCAACGCTTTCCTTTTAAATTTAGCCGTTAAATTTGACCCGCGCGGCGGCGTAAATTTAGAGATGATTTATCAGGCTCGCGTTATACGCGGCGCCGAAACCGTTGTCGATATTTACGACGCTCACGCCGTTTGCGCAGCTGTTTAGCATCGCTAGCAGCGCCGCTAGCCCGCCGAAGCTCGCGCCGTATCCCACGCTGG
>CALISV010000276.1 GCA_938041615.1 uncultured Campylobacter sp.
CCGGTTTTTGCCTTATACGCAGGATAGATCGCGTCTAGTAGCCCCGTGTTATCGGTGCTGGTGGTAGTTGCCATGATGAGTTCGCTATCGCCCGCGAACGCCAAAACGCTCGCGATTAGCGAGCCTAATATTACTTTTTTCATTTTTCTCCTTTTTTAAAAAGTATGCTATTATAGCACATTAAATTAATACTTAAGAAATATACAAAGGAAGAAATATTTGGATTTTTTACTAAACGGATTTTTGGAGGCCTTTAGGCTGCTTTTTAGCGGCGACGAGGAGACGTATTCGGCGATCAGGGCGACGCTTTACACTTCGAGCGTTTCGATATTTTTTGCGATTTTAGTCGGCTTTCCGCTTGGATTTACGCTGGGATTTTACGATTTTCGCGGACGGCGAGTATTACGATTGCTTAGCGATACGGCGCTTGCGATGCCGACGGTTGCGATCGGGCTTATTTTGTATGCATTTATCACGCGAAACGGCCCGTTTGGCGAGTTTGGGCTGCTTTTTACGCTAAAGGCCGTGATGCTGGGGCAGTTTGTGCTGGCTCTGCCTATCATCATCTCGCTAAGCGCTAGCGTCGTGGAAAATATGGACAAAAAACACTATCTAACGATACTAAATTTACGCCTGAGCGCTCCTAGGCTAGTGGGCTGCGTGCTTTACGAGCTGAGGTATGCTCTGATGGTGGTCGTAGCGACGGCGTACGGGCGCATCGTGGCTGAGGTCGGCGTGGCGATGATGATCGGCGGAAATATCAAATATTTTACCCGCACGATCACGACCGCGGTGTCGCTGGAGACAAATAAAGGCGAGTTTGCGATGGGTATTGCGCTGGCTTTGGTGCTTATTTTTATCGCATTTGCTGTAAATTTGGCGATACACGCGCTAAAAAGGCTTGATAGATGAAATTTGATAAATTTAGAAATTCTATGCTCTCGGAATGCGGGCTGGGCGCGTCAAATTTGAGCCTTTTGTTTAAATTTAACGATAAAGGCGAAAAGTGATAAACGTTAGAAATTTACGCCTAAACTACGGCGCGAGCGAGATTTTAAACATCCCGCGCCTTGATATCGACGTTACCAAAATCACTGCGCTAACGGGCAGCAACGGCAGCGGCAAAAGCACGTTGATGCGTGTGATGTCGTTTTTACAAAAGCCAACTAGCGGCGAGGTGCGGCTGTGGGGAAGCAGCGCGCCTAGTCTAAATTTACTGCGCGACGTTAGCGTTTTGTTGCCAGAGCCCGCGCTTTTAAAACGCTCCGTGAGGGAAAATTTTAAAGCCGTTTTAAAAAGCCGCGGAGTACTGGGAGAATTTGACGAGCGAGCGAGCGAGGCGTTAAATTTGGTCGGGCTTGACGAGAGTTTTTTAAACAAGCGTCACTTTGAGTTAAGCTCCGGGCAGACGCAGCGCGTTAGCTTTGCGTTAAATTTGGCGCTTAGATCGCGTCTTTATCTACTCGACGAGCCGACAAATAGCGTGGACGTGGGCACGTCAAAGCTGTTTGGCAAGGCGGTGCTTTACATGCGGCAAAGATACGGCTGCGGCTTTGTGATCGCTAGCCACGACGACAAATGGCTAACCGCAGTCGCCGAGGAAAACGTCTTTTTGCACAAGGGGCGCGTGTGCGAATTTGAATACAAAAATATATTTGACGCGCGAGACGGGGTTTTAAAATTTGACGAAAACGCTATCGTAAATTTGCCGTCAAATTTGCGTAGCGCCGCAAAGATTGCCGTAAACCCGAGCAAAGTAATGCTAAGCAAAACTCCTGTAGATGGGTGCTTGAGCGGTATTTTGCACTCAGTTTCGCTCTACCTTGGCAAAGAGCTTTTGGTGAAAATCAAAGTCGGCGACTTTTTGATTAAAACGCTGGCGGCAAATTCGCAAAATTTTAACGTCGGCGAAAATATTTATTTTAAATTTGACGATGGAGCGTTTTTGGGGCTTGAATGAGCCTCAAATTTTGCAAATTTCGCTCCTGATTTTAAATTTAGGCTCGTTTAACGCCCGTTAAAATAGCCTAGTTAAAAGTAAATATCAAAATAAAGCGTAAATGCAAGATATATGCGTAAATTTCATATTTCTTTTATCCCCTAAAATTCGCTACAAGCAATATGCAATTAAGGCATATTTAAGCGTATATTAATTTTTTTAATTTATTTTTTTTTAAGTATAAGAAATAAGCCAAAAAGTAGTATAGTTTCACAATCGAGAAAAATCTCAAAAAATAGACAAAAATGATAAAGGAAGGCGATGACTAGCAAGGGCGAATTCGCGGCGGGACGCGGGCTTTACTACTCGCTATTTTCGCGTTTTTTCGTTTTTAGCCAGGACGCCGATAGATTTAGCGGCGTAAACGCGATGCTAGGCCTTGCCTCGGCATACGCTCTAAACGAAGAATCGGCCGCCGCGATAATGCGCATACAGGCAAAATTCGACGAGAAAAATTCGCAAAATTTAGCGGATGAATTCGATGAAATTTTCCACGCTCTGCCAAGTCCGCTTAGAAACTCGCTGTCCTACTACGACGAGGGCTACGAGGTCGGACACGCTTGCGCAAAAGTGCGTAAAATTTTAGCCCGCACAGACATTAGGCGCGACGAGGCTAAATTTAAAGAAAACGAAGATAACGTGGGCTTCGTGTTTGCGCTGATGAGCGAATTTATCGCGCGAGAGAGCAAGCAGGAGCTATACGGCGAGCTTGAGGAGCAGCTTTTTAAAGAGATCATAAATCCAAACATCGACGAGTTTATAGAGAGTCTTTTTAATCACGAAAGCAGCGAAATTTACAAGGACGTCGCGGTGCTACTGCAAGGATTTATCGAGTTTGAGCGCGTAGTTTTAAGCGCGCCGCGTCCTATAAATCACGGCGAAAACAAAAAGACTTTGGACGGAGTTTCAAGATCTGAGGCTATAAGAAGACAAAAAAACCGAGTGAGAAAGCTAAAAGCTATGGAGGAAGAAAATGCAAAAAAATAGGCGAGAATTTTTAAAAAAGGCGGGGCTAGTCGGCGCGGTAGCGGCTACGGCCGGAGTAGCGACGGCAGCGGCGTCAAACCTAAAATACGGTAAAAGCAAAAAGACCGAGGTGCTTTATAAAAGAAGCAAAAACTGGGATCTATACTACGAACAAGCAAAATAATAAAATTTAAGAAAGGATAAATATGTCTGAGGCAAATTTACGTCTTATGCCCCACTCAAACGCAGTCGGGCGAAGATCGTTTTTAAAAATGGCCGCGCTAGCGGGCGTAGCGGGCGGCATGAGCGGGCTGGCTGCTAGCGGCGTAACTAGAAGCGCCACAAAAGAAGAAATGGCAAATCCGTTTCCAAACTCTAAAATCGTAAAAACCGTTTGTACGGTTTGCTCCGTTGGATGCGGAGTGCGCGCCGAGGTAGAAAACGGCGTTTGGGTACGCCAAGAAGTAGCCCAAGATCACCCGGTAAGCGCTGGCGGCCACTGCTGTAAGGGCAGCGACGTCATCGATATGGTGCGCTCTCACTGCCGCGTAAAATACCCGATGAAAAAAGTAGGCGGCAAATGGAAACGCATCAGCTACAAAGAGGCTCTTGATGAAATCGGCGCCAAATTAAAAGCGTATCGCGAAAAAAATCCAGAGCAAGTAATGTTTCTAGGCTCTGCAAAAGATTGCAACGAACAAAGCTATTATATAAGCAAATTCGTAGCGATGTTCGGGACTAATAATCTAGATCACCAAGCACGTCTTTGACACAGCTCTACAGTCGCCGGTGTGGCGAATACTTGGGGTTACGGAGCTATGACCAATCATCTTGGAGATATCCAAAACGCGAAGTCTATCTTTATAGTGGGCGCAAATCCGGCGGTAAATCACCCGGTCGGCTTTAGGCATTTTCTAAAAGCGAAGGAAAATAACGGCGCAAAGCTAATCGTGGTCGATCCAAGATACACGAGAACTGCGGCTAAGGCTGATTATTTTGCTCAAATTCGCACCGGCACGGATATACCTTTTATGTACGGCATGATGAATATCATCTTTCAAAACGGCTGGGAAGATAAGGAATTTATAAACGACCGCGTCTACGGTATGGATCTGATCCGCGAAGAGGCTGCCAAATGGACGCCCGAAGTCGTAGCCGATGTTTGCGGGATCAAAAAAGAGACGCTTCTTGAGATAACCGAAGTTTACGCCAAAAATCGCCCGGGATCGGTCGTTTGGGCGATGGGTCTAACTCAGCACACCATAGGCAGCTCAAATACCCGTATCGCTCCGATCCTGCAACTAGTGCTAGGAAATATGGGCGTTAGTGGCGGCGGCTGTAATATCCTTCGCGGCCACGACAACGTTCAAGGCGCGACGGATATGGCGAATTTGCCGACCGAGCTACCCGGGTACTATCCAAAAAACGAAGCCAACTGGAAATACTTCGCTAAGATGTGGAAGGTCGATTTTGAATGGCTCCAAAAGAATTTCGTTAAGCCTGAAATGATGTTTAAACCCGGATTTACGCTATCAAAATGGTGGGCGGGCGTGCTTGACGGTAAAAACGGCAACGAAGCCGTAGATAATGCCGGCGACAGTATAAAAGCCTTAGTGGTAATCGGCAACGGTATCACATCAACCGCGCAACAAGTAAAAGTAAAAGAAGGCCTAGATGCGCTTGAGCTTTTAGTGCTGGTAGATCCTTTCGTAAACGATGCCGGCGTGATAACTGACAAAAAAGACGACGTCTACATACTGCCTGCGGCGACGCAGTTTGAAACCAGCGGTACGGTTGTAGCGACAAACCGCAGCGGCCAGTGGAGAAGCCAGGTCGTAGAGCCTCTCTTTGAGAGTATGCCGGATCACGAAATTTTGTTTGAGCTTGCCAAAAGGCTAGGCTACTATGACGAGCTAACGCGCACGATCAGAGACGCCGAAGGTAAGATCGAGTGGCCTGAGGTCGCTACGCGCGAGATCGCAAATATAATAAAAACTATAGGCATGACGGGTTGGACTCCGGAAAGGCTCAAAAAGCACCAAGAAAACTGGGATAAATTTGACGAAAAAACAAGTCTAGGAAAACCGGGCACCGTAGTCGAAGGCGAATACTACGGTCTGCCGTGGCCGTGCTGGACGGAGGATCATCCTGGCAGCCCGATACTTTACGATATAAACAAGTCCGTTAGGCAAGGCGGTATGGGTTTTAGAAACCGCTTCGGCTTAGAGCATAACGGAGTTAGCCAATTAGCCGCAGACGGTAGCGCGCCAGTAGATTCGTTTGTCAAGGGCGGATATCCGGAGATCAAAAAAGATAACATCGAAAAGGTGCTAGGCATCACGCTAACCGAGGATGAAAAGGCTAAAATAGGCGGCAGCTGGATACATGACGATAGTAATATCATCGCTAAAAAATGCATGGAGAAAAACATCGCTCCGTACGGCAACGCGCGAGCTAGGACGATCGTTTGGACTTTTGCGGATCAAATTCCTCTTCACAGAGAGCCGCTGCATACGCCTAGATTTGATCTAGCGCAGAAGTATCCGAGCTTTGAGGATAAGAAACTTCAAAACCGCGTCGATACAAAATTTAAATCCGTCCAGCTAGCAAAGGACTACTCAAAAGAATTTCCTATTATCCTCACGACGGCTCGCCTCGTAAATTTTAGCGGCGCGGGCATGGAGACGAGAGCTAGTATGTATCTAAGCCGCTTGACGCCTGAGATGTTTGCGGATATCCACCCTGAACTTGCGGCTAAACACGGCATTAAAAACTGGGATTTCATCTGGGTTCATTCGCCTGAAGGTACTAAGGTTAAGGTGCGCGCCAGAGTGGTACCGTCCGTTAAACCCGACACCATCTTTATGCCGTTTCATTATGCGGGTTATATGCAAGGCGTTGATATGACGGGTAATTTCCCGGAAGGCACCAAGCCTTATGCGGTAGGCGAGAGCGCAAATACCGTCACTAACTACGGATATGATATAAACACTCAGATTCCTGAAACCAAAAGCGGTCTATGCCGCATAGAAAAGGCGTAAAATGAGCGAATTTAACGATAACAATAGACTTAAATTTTACTGCGACGACGATAGATGTATCGACTGTAACGGCTGTGCGGTGGCTTGCGACGAGGCTCACGAGCTGCCTCTTGGCATCCGCCGCCGCCGCGTCATCACGCTAAACGAAGGCGTACCCGGTAAGGAAATATCAACCTCGATAGCCTGCATGCACTGCGAGGATGCTCCATGCTCGCTGGTTTGCCCGGTTGATTGTTTTTACATCAGAGCCGACGGCGTCGTGCTACACGACAAAGATATCTGCATCGGCTGCGGATACTGTCTATACGCGTGTCCGTTCGGCGCGCCTCAGTTTCCGCGCGAGGGAGTGTTTGGCGCCAAAGGTTCGATGGATAAGTGCACGATGTGCGCAGGCGGTCCGCTACCGACAAATAGCGAAGCCGAGCGCGAAGAGTACGGCCAGGATAGAATTTCCGAAGGCAAAGTGCCGGTTTGTGCGGCAATGTGTTCTACAAAGGCGCTGCTAGTAGGAGAATCCGCAATGATAGAAAAAATCTACGGCGATAGAGTCAAGGCTCGCGGATACGGCTTTAAAGACCTAAAACAAACTCCGACTTGGAAGCTTGCTTATTACGCAGGCGATAGGCTAAAATACAGCTTCTAAATTTTCGCTCCGCGCTTTGGCGGGGCGAACTATTACACCAAATTTGACGCGGTTTGGCTGCGTCAAATTTGACTCACGCTTCTTTGATTTCATTAAATTTTACATGGATAGTTCGTTAAATTTGACTCGCACTTCTTTAGCTTTATTAAATTTTACGCGGTAGTTCGTCAAATTTGAATGCAGGCAAATTTAAAATAAAAATGGATAAATTTTAGCAGAAAAAAGGGCGGTCTCCCGCCCTAAATTTAAGCCCTAACAGGCGATAAATACGGATTTGCCGAGTGCATCGACATCTCGTTTTGCTCTCTAAATTTGATAAATTCCTCTTCGCTTAGACGCCTGATATTTGCTATCGTCATCTTTAGCGGCGTGATGCCTGAGAGCGGATCGGGATCGCCGGCGTTGGCTAGCTCGTTACCGTCGGCCTCGCTATAGTGGAAGGTCGTAAATATCGTGCCTTCTTTTAGATCCGGATTTACGCGTAGTTTGGCTGCGATCTGGCCGCGTTTGTTTTGTACGAGCGCGTAGCAGCCCTCCTCTAGCTCCCTCTCGCGAGCGATATCGGGACTCACCTCGATGAGCGCGCCCTCGACGCCTGCGCCGTATTCAAGAGCCGGAC
>CALISV010000277.1 GCA_938041615.1 uncultured Campylobacter sp.
TTTGCGAGCAAATTTTAATCTCCACCAACATCGACGATATGGACGCCGAGAGCTTTGCCTTTGCGTGCGATATTTTGCGAGATAGCGGCGCTCTGGACGTATTTAGTCGCTCTATTTTTATGAAAAAGGGGCGCGCTGGCTTTGAGCTAAACGCGCTGTGCCGAAAGAGGGACGCCGCGCGGATAAAAGGGCTTATTTTCGCGCATACGACGGCGATCGGAGTTAGAGAGTGCGTCGTGAGGAAAACCGAGCTTGCGCGCGAGTTTTGCGAGGTAGAGACTAAATACGGCAAAATAAGGCTTAAAATTTCGCGCGGTCGAGTTTGCGGTTTTAACGCCGAGCAAAATTTAACGGACGAAAATTTAGCCCGAAATTACCCCGAAATTTTAAAAATCAAGCCCGAATTTGAGGACTGCAAAAAAGCCGCGCAGAGATTTCAAACGACGATCCGCGAGGTTAGAAACGAGACTTTAAAAAAATATGACGAAACTAGAAATTCTAAAAAATGATATAAAAAAGCTGGAAAATTTAGCCGTAGCGTTTAGTGGCGGCGTGGATAGCTCGTTACTGCTGCGCGTTGCCGCCGATACGCTAGGCCGGCGCGCGGTGGCGATCACGCTAAAATCGCCCTATATGTCGGGGCGCGAGATAAAAGAGGCGGTGGAATTTACCCGTACTTACGGCATCAGGCACGAAATTTTAGAGCTAGACGCGCCCGAAGCGGTAAAAAATAATCCGCAAGATCGCTGCTACGTCTGCAAAAAGGCGGTTTTTACGCGGCTAATCGAGCTAGCAAAACATCTAGGCTTTACAAACGTCGCCGACGGTACGAACCTAGACGACCTTGGCGAATACCGCCCCGGGCTTAAAGCAAAAGACGAGCTTGGCGTACTTTCGCCGCTTAAAGGCCTCAAAAAATCAGAGATTAGAGAGCTTAGCCGAGAGCTTGGACTGCCAACCGCGGATAAGCCCGGCTACGCGTGCCTTCTGACGCGTTTACCGCACGATAGGGAGTTTTCCGCGGAGGAAATTTCGCTCGTGGAGCGAGTCGAAAATCTGCTAATCTCGCACGGGTTTTTAAATGTTCGCGCTCGCTTTGACGGCAAAGCCTTTAAGCTGCAAATGGGAGCGAGCGAGACGAGGCGCTTTTGCGCGGGAGATTTTAGCGCCGTCGTACGCGAGATCGCCGCGCTTGGCGAGTATGAAATTTTGCTTGATTTAAAGGGGCTTCGCGGGGAGATTTTAAATGACGAACGATGAGGCTTTAAATTTCATCCGTGCCGTAAAATCGGGCGAAAAAAGTGAGCGCGAGGCGATAGAGTTTTTACGGGATTTTCCTTTTAGCGACGCGGGTTGCGCCAAAATCGACACCCAGCGCGCCCTGCGAAACGGCGCGGGCGAAGTAATCTACGGCGAGGGCAAGACGGATGATGAAATTTTACGTATCGCTGGGGCGATCGGCGCGAGGCGGCAAAATATCCTAATC
>CALISV010000278.1 GCA_938041615.1 uncultured Campylobacter sp.
AAGCAAATTTGTGTGCAGCCCAGCAAATCAGGCGACCATAATATCTGGAAATTGGCAGCTTTAAAACCCCAATCAATCTCACATGAAATATTATCAATGGGTAGCAAAGAGCCTAATGTTTACTTAAAATTACTATCAAGCTTGCAAGAATTTTCAACTACATATAAATTGCAGTATTTGGGTAGCAGCGAACAAAACAAAGCCAGATATTACCCGTTAAGACAAATCCGTATCATAAGTGGCGATAAAGACATACTGCAAAAAAGATCATTTGATGCGTTAATTATTATCATCGCCACTATAGATACAGCTAGGATGGCTACCAATAAGCCGAAAGTCAAAAAACTCTCAAATTTTATAAAGCAGCTAAAAATATCGTAGTGCACTTAAATTTAATAAATAAAAAGCCCCGCGTCCTTTGCCTCTCCGACCTTGTCCGTTTTCACCCAAGCCGCGATATAGATGAAAAACGAAGCCACGAGCAAAAAGAAGCCAAATACCGCCAAAACACCGCTCGCCCACAGCAGCTCGCCCGCAAAAAACGTGCAAACGTAGACGCGAAAAAGCCCGTTTCTAGTTAGTCTCGCAAGCTCGAAAAAGACCTTGCCCCACACGAATGCGACGTAGCCCAGCAGTAGTAGCGCTATGACGGCGACAAGCTTAGCGAGCGGATGAGCCGCGTCCGCCATATAGGACGCCAGCGTCGCCGTGACGTGAGCGACGAACATCACGATCATCGCCTTGCCGTAGTTTACGTGCAGATCCTCGCTGTGAGCGAGCCTGGCGACTCCGCCTAGCGCCGCGTAGGTTAGCAGTGCGGTCGATATGACGGCGAAATTATCCGCGATCTGTAGCGCCAGCCCCCCGTAGCTAGCGATAAAGTACGCGTAGATCTTGATCACGGCCGGTAAGATGCCCGATGCGATACCCAGCATCCTAGCCCGGTCAAACGCCGCACTCTCTTTTAGCGCAGCCTTCGTCTCCTCGCTTCTGACGTCTTTCGTCGCGCGCTTTTCGCCCTCGTCTGCGATCACAAATACATCTCTCGCAAACGCCCCGTCAGGCCGAAACGCCGCTCGCTCGCCGCCGTTAGGTCGCCCCGAGCGCACGTCCTCAAAGCTAAATTTATAGTATTTCCCGTCATCGCCGATTATCGTCGTTTCGTTTATCGCTACGCCCTTCACCAACTCTCCTTTTTGTGTTTTTGCTGCCCTATTTTAGATTAGCCCGCTCGTTTGCATTTTTGGGGTGCGGGTTGTGCCACCCGTCAAATTTGACGCCGCACTCCCTAGTCCAGCCAAATTTTACGGTTTAGCCGCAGCTCCTCGACGATACGCAAAAAGCCGCCGATCTCGTCTTTGTAAAATCTATTTGCCCCTTTGCCCACGAGCGGACGGCGCAGATCAGGCTCGAAGTTATCGCGCCCCGTACGGATCGCCATGCAGATTTTATCGCCTATTAGCACGATGTTTATGGGGCGGTGAAATCTCGTTTTTAGCAGTTTTAGATTTTCCATCAGGCTAGGCGTGAGCGCGTATCTAGCCTCGATCTGATCGGTCGTATAGACGCGAAATAGCCGCTCAAACTCCGCGTCGTCCATCCTCGCGCGCTTGCCGCCGTAGTCCTTAAAATCATCCGTCCCGCTGCAAATTTGCGTAACGCCCTTTAGCCGTTTAGGAAAATCCGCGACGAACAAAAGCCCCGCAAAAAGCACTCTATGCGTCTTGTTTCCGTGTAGATCCTCTTTGATACTTATCGCCTCTACGTCGCTAAATTTGACCCGCACGCCCTCTATCTGCCCGAAAATCAGGTCGTTGCCCGAGTATTTGTCGATGTCGAAATCATAAATCATATAAAGATAATCGCTCTCTACGTAGTCGCCCGGATAATACGTGAGACCGCAGTCCTCCACGATGCTCCTCACGACCTTTCGCTTAAATTTAAACGTAAAGCTATCGGTAAAAATACTCTCGAAAAAATAGTACATCGCAGCCCCGCAGACCACAAACGCACCAGCGCTAAAGGCGGCGTTTTGCGCGGCTAGATATAGCAGCCAAGCAAGTGCAGCGGCGACAAAGACGCAGGTAAGCTTTAGCCTAAAAAGCGAGCGTAAAACCTTTTGTCGCTCAAGCTCTAGCAAGACCAGATCGTCCATTTTTGCTCCTATTTTTAATCTAACGCCGTTTTTATAAATTTGGCTATTTTACGGGCTTTCGTCTTTAAATTGGCGTTTTAAACCGCTTAAATTTAAGCTCTTTTTTGCGGACAGCGGCGCTCAAATTTGGATCAAATTTGCCGCCTAAATTTACCCCTGCGCCGCTTTTATTTTTAAATTTAACGAGTCGACAAAGCCCGCTTGTATTTTCAAGAGCGCAGTTAAA
>CALISV010000279.1 GCA_938041615.1 uncultured Campylobacter sp.
TAATGTAGAACCAGGTATATAAATTTCTCCATTTCTTTTGTATATTTCTGTTGCTTTTTTTTCACCTTTGGTTTGAGAACCATTAATAATTTTTTTTCCACTTTCTGTTGTTTGAAAGGCAGAAAGGGAATTACTATCATTTTCCTCATCATCACACGATAATTTTATACAAAGAGGAGAAAGAGGTTTTATTCTCAATTTTAATACTAGTTTATTCTCAAGTTTTAAAAATTCTTTAATTTCTTTTGATGCTTTTAGTCCGTCTGATACGGCAAATGCTACTGTTCTATTTGTTCCAATAATATCACCACCTGCAAAAACTTTTTCTAATGATGTTTGGTATTTCTCATTTACTTTAATATAACCTTTTTCATTTTTTTCCTTGATTTTAAATTTTACTTCGTCGCCGCGATGAGCTCGATCTCGACTAGGCCGCCTTTTGGCAGCGTTTTAACGGCGATCGTACTTCTAGCAGGATAGAGTTCGCTAAAAAATTTAGCGTAAATTTCGTTTACCGCCGCAAAATCCTCGATGTTAGCTAGAAAAATCGTCGTTTTTACCGCGTTTTCAAAGCCAATCCCAGCCTGCGCCAAAATCGCTTTTAAATTTAGCATCGATTGCTCGGCTTGAGCCCTCACGTCCTCGCCCGCAAATTTGCCGTCAGGCGTAACGCCAAGTTGCCCTGAAATAAACAAAAATCCGTTTGCCTCGATCGCTTGCGAATACGGTCCGATCGCTTGTGGAGCGTCTTTTGTAGAGATAACCTTTTTCATTTTCGTCCTTTGTAAAATTTGGGCGAATATTACCCAATTTACAGCCAAAAAAGCAAATTTCGCTATAATTTCCCGCAAGAAAGGCACGAAAAATATGAAAATAACCCTTGCGCCAAACGAATTTTTAGACGATTACGTTCTTGGCTGCGAATTTGCGCGAAACGCTGAAATTTCGGGCAATGCGTATCTGTTTTGGAGCGGCGCGATCTGTGCTAAATTTGAAAACTCGCGCATCGTTTTTCTGCATAAAAAAAGCATTCCCGCGCGATTTCGCGAGGCTGCCGCGTGCTGTAGCGACCTAGCTGGACTCGTGCTCACGTCGGCGTTTTGCTCGTTTACGACGCTAGCGCCTTCGCACCTCGTCGCCAAAAACGGCTCCAAACTCTACCCGCTTTTTGATCTACGCGAAATTTGCGGGATAAAATTTATAAATTTAAAGAAATTTTACGACGACTTCGAACTTGACTACGACTACAGAATTTACATCGAAAAGTGCTCGTTTTTCTCGCCTGCGCCGCTTGAAAAGCGCATAAAGCTAACCGAAACGATGTGCCTGGGGTATTATTAAACCGCGTAAATTTAGGCTTTTTGGCTTGCAAATTTAGCTAAATTCGGCCGTAAAACCCGGCTCAAATTTAATCCGCGCCGAATAAAACCGGATTTTAATCAAAATCTACTGCGCCGCGCGGAAAAAATCGATAAATTTAAGGCTAAATTTATCGATTTTCCTACTTTATTGCGTTTTGCTTATCTTCTTCGGTTACGGACGTGAGCTTAGAAAGCCGCCTTCCAAGGAAGTTTTTCACGTCATCAACGATAGAATAAACTGTCGGCACGAAAACGAGGCTAAGCAGCGTAGAAACGGCTAGTCCGCAAATCACGGCTACCGACATCGTCGCGCGAAACTCCGCGCCAGAGCCGCTAGCAAACACCGCAGGCGCCATGCCGGCGATCATAGCTATCGTAGTCATCACGATAGGTCGCGCACGCTCAGCGCCAGAGCTTAGCAAAGCCTGCCTGACGCCGCTTCCGCGCAGGCGCTTTTCGATGACGAAATCAACGAGTAAGATCGAGTTTTTACCCACGATAGCCATCAGCATCAAGATACCGATGACGGCGGATAGATCAAGCGCCCCGCCGTAAAGTAGCAGACCTCCGGCCGCGCCGCCGATAGAAAGCGGAAGCGCGATAAATATCGTCGCAGGTTGCAAAAAATCGCGAAAAAGTACGATCAAAACCAGCAAAAACATCGTCACTCCAAAGCCAAGCGCGATACTAAACTGCTCAAACATCTCGCTCATATACTCACTATCGCCGTACTCGGGCGAGGAGATGCCTTTCGGCAAATTTTGCATCGCGGGCAAGGCATGAATTTTCCCCAAAACTTCGCCTATGGTAAATTCAGGTTGCAAATCGGCCTCGAGCGCGATCTTGCGGCGTTTATCAAACCTCTCTATGCTAGCAGCGCCCTGCGAATACGAGATTTGGGCTACGCTTGAGAGCGGCACGGCCGTCCCCGTCGCGCTTTGGACGTAAATTTTACGCAGGACTTCAAGGTCGTTTCTAGCGTCCTCCTCTAGGCTCACGCGGATAGGCACTTGGCGATCAGATAGGTCAAATTTCGCCGACGCCGTGTCCGTGTCGCCCACGGTAGCGATACGCAGAGCCTCGGCTACGGCTTGATGGCTCACGCCAAGCCTTGCAGCCTCTTTTTTGATTAAATTTACGCGGATTTCGGGCTTTTGCAGCGGTTCGTTTACTTGAGCGTTTTTTACGCCCGCAACTCCGCTCATTTGAGATTTTATCAGCGCGGCGGTTTTAGAGAGCGCGTCCGCGTCGTCGCCTGCTAGGATGACCGAGATA
>CALISV010000280.1 GCA_938041615.1 uncultured Campylobacter sp.
AAACCACCGAAAGAAAAAAATGAATAGAAATTTTAACAAAGCAAGAACGCAAGGCATCCTCGGCGCAGTTTGCATCCTGTGTGCGAGCGCGAGTTTTCTAGCTAGCGATCAGAGCCTGTTTTGGATCGTTCGCACGCTAGCGTGGCTGTTTGCGCTGACGTTTTTCCACTATACGCTCATCCGTGCGCAGGAGCTATCAAACACAAACGTCTTTACTATCTTTAAATACGCCTACAACGGCTTTTTAGCCGTAATCCTCTGCACGGTCGCGCTCTACGTTTTTGATAAAAATTATCTCAGCCTCATCTCTGAAGTCATCATACCGCTTGCCGTATTTGCCGTCTCTATCGCGTGGGTCGTCATAAATCTCAAACTCGCAAAGGCCTCGGGCTGCGCGCTTTTTAGCATTTACGCGTGGATGCTTGCCGCTAGCCTGGGCACAAACTTTATTTATGGCATGCTAGAGGTCCTCTCGCCAGCTCTCATCGCTCCCGCCGTCAAATTTGCACCTCTAGCAAACGCGCTTTTTGATTTAGCAACCTCGGGCGTATTGCTCGCGGCGTGGATCAGTGTGGAAAATTTCTCAAACGAGCAAGACGAAATCGAAGTAAATTTAACCAATCGGCACGGCGATAGGCCAAATTTAAGCGCCCAAAACGCAAGCGAGCCGAATTTTAGCAGCCGTAACGAGCTAGCGACAGAGCTCAAATTTGACGCCGACCAAAGCCGCGCAAATAAAATCCTAACCCAAAAAGAAAACACGCATGAAAATTCTTACGAACGAGAAACGCTAAAAGCAGCCAAAAAGCAGGGTATCATCTCGTGCCAGCTTATGCTAGCGACCGTTGCCGTATCGTTTTTTGCCAAGCTTTATCTGATATTTACGCGGCCGCACGGCGAGTCGCAAGAGCAGCTGATAAAACTGCTTGAAGGCTCGGTAAATTTCGTGCTTTTTCTTGCCGCGGCCGTTTATATGTGGCATGCGCTTAAAAAACTAGAGGAAATTTACGGCGCCGACGTGCTTAGCATCTATAAACAGATGATTTTTGCATCTATCGTATTTGCGGTAGTTGGTATAGCGTTTGGCTTTATACGCGGCATAGAGGACCGACCTGCTACTGCTGGTACTGGGCTGGCGGGGCTTTTTATACTGGCTATCGCCGTCTATCTAGCCGTCCTTTGGGCTAAGTTAAATTTCAGCCTTGCAAAGATTACGGAAAACGATCTTTTTAAGACTTACGTATTTTTCGCTATCACTAGCTTTATTATCGCCTTTGCGCTGCAGATAATGCTATCCACGGGCTATTTTACGGCGGTCTTTTCCATACTGCTTGCAGCGCTAGCCATCGCGGCACTCTACGTGCTGCCGACTGCGTTTTACCTATACGCTTGGACTATGATAAAGGATGAATGAGTTGAGAGAAAACGAACAAAATTTGACCGAAAACAAAGCCCAAATCATCGAAAAAGCAAAGCAGGAGGGGATAACTTCGGCTTGTTTTATGTCCTTTACGATTTTAGTGACTTATGTTGCGGACTTTTTTCCGGAACTTCAAGAAAAGCATGGCTGGACGGCGATAAGTATACTTGCGCTCGTCTATCTTTATAAAGCGCTTAAAAAGCTCCAACCTATGTGCGAGACTAACCTCATGCGGCCGTTTCACGCATATTGGTTGCTAGGGATTGCTACAGCGGCGGCCCTGCTAGCCGGAATACTTTACGATCCTATTTTTACGCTTTTGTTTCTTGTTTTACTTGCGGTTACGATGATTTTTTGGACGATTTTAAACTTTAGACTATCGCGCATCACGCAAAATCCGCTATTTAAATTTCACTCCGTCATGCTTATAATTTCTGTCGTATCTAGTCTCATGGTACTTTTTCTAAAAGCAAGCCCGGGCTCCGTGCTTTACTACGCGGACGCCGCGATAACGGCGACGGCTCAGGCTCTACTGGTTGGCGTATGGTACGGCATGGATGACGTGGAGGATGTTTAAGTACGCGAGGTTTAAATTTGACTTAATAAGTAGCCGAGCAAAATTTGGCAAATTCGAGTTAATTTTAGCTCCGATCGACTTTGTTAAATTTGCCATAGTGCCGCTTGCAAATTTATTTCCGTAAAGCAGGCAAGCGCCGATTTTACCGCCGTTCGTATCAAAAAGACGCGGGTTTTGCCGCCCGCGGATAAATTTAACGGCCGAGTCAAATTTGACTTATTTTAGGCAAATTCTCGCGAGGCCATTTTCCCGCATCGCACGTCAAATTTAACCCAAAACCGCCCTACCCGTTCATCTTAGATAGCTTCTCGTTTTTGAGATTTGCCTCCATCTGGCGTATCTCCTCCTCGCCG
>CALISV010000281.1 GCA_938041615.1 uncultured Campylobacter sp.
TTTTAGGACGTTAAGGCTTGCTTTGCCGTACTCTTTGTGAGAGGCCGGAGCAACCTCGGCGCCAAATTTATGCGCCAAAAGCTGCATGCCGTAACAAATGCCTAAAATCGGTAGCTTTAGCTTAAATATGCCCTCGTCGCAAAAATACGCATCCGGAGCATAAACGCTAGCAGGGCCGCCGCTTAGGATTATGCCTTTTGGCTTTTTTGCTTTGATCTCCTCGACCTTGACGTTAAAAGGCAAAATCTCGGTATAAACGCCTTGCTCGCGTAGGCGTCTAGCGATGAGCTGGGTGTACTGCGAGCCAAAATCCAAAACTATTATCGTGTTATTCATGAGCGTCCTTTAAAAATATAAATGAAAAATTTCAAACTGTATGTACCAGATCACGACCGATACGATATAGCCGGCAACCACGGTCCATGCGTATTTCATATGCGCGCCGAATGTATATATGCCCTTTAGTTTGCCCATAACGCCGACGCCCGCAGCAGAACCGAAGCTAATCATCGAGCCGCCGATACCCGCAGTCAAGGTAACTAGCAGCCACTGGCTTAAGCTCTCGCCCGCATCAGCGCCCATCATAGGATTTGCTTTTAGCACGGCGGACATAACAGGGACGTTATCCACGATAGCAGACAGGAAGCCGACGCCGATATTTACGGTTGTGGCGCCAAATTTATCATAAAGCGAAACGGCGTAGTTTAAAAATCCGACGAAGTGCAGCGCACCGACGGCGGCAAGGATACCGAAGAAAAAGAAAAGCGTGTTGTTTTCGATCTTTGACATATAGTGAAAGACGTGCATAGGCTCTTCGTTTTTGTTGGTTTTTTTGTATATGTAAGTGTAGATGCTAAGAAGCGAGAAGCCAAACATCATGCCCCACATCGCAGGTAGGTGGAAAAGCTGGTGCATCATAACGGCCGAAAATATCGTAAATGCGCCAAGACCGATAACGACTTTACCGCCTTTTTTGATGCTTACTTTCGGCTCTGTCGCAGGGTCAAAATGCGGACTGCCCGCAGGTACGATGCGCGCTAGTAAGAAAGCCGTAACTAGCCAGCCGATAAATGAAGCCGGGAAAAGCGCGAAAAAGTCGATAAATGGCGCTTTACCCGCAGCCCACGCCATCAGAGTCGTGATATCGCCAAACGGACTCCATGCACCGCCTGCGTTTGCGGCTACGACGATGTTTATCGCGCCTGCGACTAGGAAATTCGTATTATTTCTATCTATCGT
>CALISV010000282.1 GCA_938041615.1 uncultured Campylobacter sp.
CTTTTCTAACACAACCAAAAGACTTAGCAAAAAAGCTAATTTGTTCTAAGGTAGGGTATATTCTAAATTTATATGCTCTTTTAATTATTTTAGTCTTCATTATATCCACTCCCTTATTTTTATCTTTTATCATTTTTAGTATACCATAATATCTAATAAAAAACAAGAAAAAGGCAATTCACCTCCCACTTCTATAAGTGGGAGATGAATTGCTAGATATTATTAAAATAAAATTAAGGGGAGTACAAAATGACTCCCCATTTATATTAATTTACTTTAGATTTAATTTTAATTATATTAGGAAAATAAATGAGAATTTAAGCGAACTAATAATAAAATACCGGCTTATAAATAAAGTTAAGTTTTATTTAAATTTATAATGGAGGTTAGAAAGCCCGTCATGGAAAACACGAAGAAAAAAGCATCCATCTGGGTCATTCTTTTGTTGCTATCGTTTGGAGTGGTTATCGGTCACGGACTATACACTTTTTACTATGCCAAGGGATTTTCATACTTTAGTCCGGATCCTGCGGCCTGTAAAAACTGTCACGTGATGAATCAAGTCTACGAAAGCTGGTCAAGAGGCGGACACCAAAACGTTGCGACCTGTAACGACTGCCATTTGCCGCATGATTTTATAGGATATTGGATCATGAAGGCTCAAAGCGGCCTAGGACACGCGTATGCCGTTACTTTTAAAGACAATCCTTACGCATTTACCGCAAACGAAAAAACAAAAAGAGTCGTTCAGGAAAACTGCATGGACTGCCATAAAGAGTACGTCTCAAACGTTATCGATCCGCGCGCTATAGGAGCGGCAAAACCGTTTGATAAAAATCTCAAAGAGCATCAAGGCAATTCTAGCGAGCCTTTAAGATGTGTATCTTGCCACCGCGAAGCGGGACACGCGCATAACTTTTAAAATTTAACAGGAGGATAAAATGAAAAACAAAGTGTTGTATGTAGCTACTTTCTTAGTGGCTGTCGTACTCGGTGCGGCTATGTTCGCGCTTTTTACGGATATCGGCGCTAAAAAAGCCGAAGAAAAGATGTATCCGCTAATGCTCAATAAAGTAAGCGAACTTGAGCCTGATTTTGAAAAATGGGGCGCAAATTTCCCAAATCAGCTCGATGCTTACAAGAAAATGGAGCATAAAAGCGACGCAAATCCAAAAGGAAGCGAATTTATAGAAACGGCTTTCGGCGGCGATTTACCTTATAGCAAGATTATTCGCTGGCCTGCGGCTACAGTGTTTTGGAACGGCTATGCGTTCGGCGTGGATTACAGCAAACCGCGAACCCACTACTATTCGCAGATAGATCAGATCGAAACCAAAAGAAACGATAAAGAGTATCTAAACGCTCACGGGCTTCCTGCATTTAAGGGTCAGCCAGGATATTGCGTCAATTGCCACACCGGATATTTAACCGCGCTTCAAGTTGATGGCGATTATAACCTAACTGCCGATCCTACGCCTGCTGCAACTAAGCCTATGCCGTTTTTCGACGTAATGCCTAAAGAGGAAGGCGAAAAGAGAAAAGCCGCGTGGACGAAGATGAACTCTATTCCGTATTTTGACGTCATGAAAAAGATCGCGGCTAAACACGGCGAGAGTATCCACGGCTCGCACTTAGGTAGCACCTGTGCAGACTGCCACTCGCCAGATGATATGAGTCTAAGAGTTACAAGACCCGCATTCGTAAACGCAATGGTCGCTAGAGGCTACCAAGCCGACGCAAAAAGCGGTATAAAGGCCACCAGACAAGAGATGAGAAGCTATGTTTGTATGCAGTGCCACGTAGAATACTATCCTGCAGGCAAAGAATCCGTTTTAACCTTCCCTTGGAATTTCTGGAAGAAAGACGAGCCGTTTAAGATCGAAAATTTCGACCAGTATTACGACGATCAGTTAGCCAAAGAGGATGGATTTAAATTTGACTACATCCATAAAGATACCGGCGCTAAAATCATCAAGATGCAGCACTCAGAAGCTGAGCTAAGCTCAACCGGTATCCACGGAAGAAGCGGCGTAACGTGCGCAGACTGCCACATGCCGTATAAACGCGCCGGAGCTCAAAAGATCACCGAGCATGAAATTTTAACTCCGCTTGCCGATATAAACGCGGCTTGCAAAACTTGCCACCCGCAAAGCGAACAAGTGCTAAAAGATAGAATTTCATTCGTACAAAATCGCCACGCTTACGAGCTAAGAAACTGCGAAAACGCGCTACTTTCTTTGATCCAAGACATAAAAACGGCCAGAGCCGAGCTAGCTAAGCATGAGAAATTTGCTTCGATCGCCGATGAAAAAGAGAGAAAAGAAGCTATCAGTAAGGCTCTTGAAAAGACTCTTTACTTGCACCGCAAAACTCACATCCGCTGGGACTTCGCATTTAGCGAAAACAGCTACGGCTTCCACGGAGACGAAGAGTCGGCTAGGATCCTAGGTCAATGTAAAGAATTTGCTCGCCAAGGACAAACCGAGCTAGTTAACGAGCTTGCGCCTTATGGTATCAGCATTAAGCTAACCCAGGAAGCTACTCCGGTTCCTGCGCCTGCTTCTTTAGGACACAAATATCCTATCGGCGTAGCGCCTACCGAAGCTATGAAAAAAGCCGACGAAGACGTTAAGAACCTAAATTTTAAATAAACCCCAAAACCCAAGGCCTGCGGGCTTTGGGTTTTTAAATTTACGCACTTTTCTTTCAAATTTCAAAATCCGAATTTACTTATAAATTTAAATTTTATTGTTTATTTAGCCGTTTTAGGCGATAATCTTCATCAAATTTAAAGGAGAAAATATGCTTAAAAAATTTATTTTTGCTGCTCTTGCGGCGAGTTTGGTTTTCGGAGCGCAAGATCTTGCGATCAAAGCAAAACCTGCGTCAAGCATCGAGGAAACTTCGGAAGAGGAATTTGATGAATCGCAAGCGCGCGTAGATGAGTGCATGCAAAAAGATAGCTCAACTGCCGGCATGATTCAGTGCATAGATGCAGAATTTGCTATCCAAGATAAACTCCTAAACCAAAATTACAAAAAAGCCATGAGCGTGCTAAACGACGAAAATAAAAAGAAGCTAAAAGACATCCAGCGTAAATGGGTGGCCTATAAAGAGGCCAAGTGCCCGTTTGTGCCGCCTATGGGTACGCTTTATGCCGTAACGGCCGCTGATTGTTACCTTCAGATGACTAAGGAGCGCGCAAGAGAGCTTGCAAACTTAGCCGAGGACTTTGAGGGCAATCAGTGAAGCTGCTCGTCTCTTGTTTGGAGGCTTCTGCAAATTTGCACTTCGAGCAGGTTTTAGAGCATCTGCCAAAGTGCGAACTAAAGGGCATTTTTGACGAAAAATTCGGCGAGCCTTATATGCGAAGCTCAGAGTTTTCTGCGATGGGCTTCGTGGAGGTTTTGCCGCTTTATTTTAAGGCAAAACGCGCGATAAAAGAGATGACGCGCCTAGCTGCAGAGTGCGACGCCGTGCTACTCATCGATAGTCCCGCCTTTAACCTGCCGCTAGCTAAAGCGATCAAAGAGGCCGGTATCAAAACGCCCGTGACCTACTACATCTTGCCGCAGGTGTGGGCGTGGAAGGCCGGACGCGTGGCGAAAGTCGAGGCGTACTGCGATCATTTGGCTTCGATTTTGCCGTTTGACGGGATGTACTACAACCGCTCGCGCTACGTCGGACACCCGCTGCTTGACGAGCTGCGAGTACGAAAAAACGAGCTTTTGCAAAGCGGTAAGATCGCTTTTATGCCCGGATCCCGCCGCGCCGAAATTTCGCGTTTGATGCCGATTTTTCGCGAGGTGGCAAGACAGATAAAAGACAAAGAAAAGCTGCTCGTCGTGCCGCCTTTTTTGGCAAACGATATGCAAATTTACGGCGACGTGAGCGGCTTTAGCGTGGTTACTGACGCGCCGCGCGCACTTTTGCAAAGCGAGTTTGCATTTATCTGCTCTGGCACTGCGACTCTGCAGGCCGCGCTCGTGGGTACGCCGTTTGTACTGGCTTATAAAGCTAAAGCCATCGACATAATGATCGCGCGGATGTTTGTGAAGTTGCGCCACATCGGGCTTGCAAATATCATGTTTGATTTTATGGGCGAAGCGGCGCTGCACGAGGAGCTACTGCAAGAGGAAGTAACGCCGAGTAATCTCATAAAAGCCTACGAGAGCTGCGATAAAGAGAAGTTTATCAAAGGCTGCGAGAAACTGCGAAAATACCTAGAACACGGCTCTGCAGCCAGCGTAGCTCAAATTTTAATAACGAACAAAGGATGAAAAATGACCGAACCGATGACGCTTTTCGGATATGAAAAAATCACGAACGAACTAAAAAATTTAAAGACCGTCGAGCGCCCCAATATAGTCGAGGAGATCGACATCGCGCGCAGTCACGGCGACCTAAAAGAAAACGCCGAATACCACGCGGCACGCGAAAAGCAGGCGTTTATCGAGAGCCGCATCGCCGAGCTTAGCGACATAGTAAGCCGCGCTAAGGTAATCGATCCCGCCGAATACGAGCACGATAAGGTAAAATTTGGCTCCACGGTCGTCATCATGGACGTAGAAACCGAGCTAGAAAAAACCTACACGCTAGTTGGCACGCCAGAGAGCAACCTGGAGCGCGGACTCATCTCGATAAACTCGCCTCTAGCCAAACAGCTAATCGGCAAGAGCGAGGGCGACGAGGTCGCGCTAAATTTGCCAAACGGCAGAAGCGACGTCGAGATCGTATCCGTTAGCTACAAACCGATCAAATTTTAAGCCGATGTGCGTGTTTAAAACCGTTAAATTTACGAGCTCGGCCAGTAAATTTGAGCCGTCAAATTTAACTATGGCGTTTGCTAAATTTAAAATCCATAGCCGCAAATTTGACGCCGCAAAAAGTAAAATTTGATGCCTGAGCAAATCGTCGTAAAAAGCGGCGCGATCTTTATCGCCGACTCGCACGAAAACGAAAATCGCGAAAATTTCTGGCATTTTTTATGCGTGTTAAAAAGCGGCGAGATAAAGACGCCGCAGCTGTTTTTGATGGGCGATATGTTTGATTTTTTGGCTAGCGAGTGCGAGTTTTTTGTCAAATTTTACGAGCGATATATTCACACGATCGACGAGCTGGGCGAGGAAATGGAAATTTACTATTTCGAAGGAAATCACGATTTTAACCTAGCAAGGCTTTTTAAAAACGTCAAAGCCTATCCTATCGGCGCTCAGCCGGTTAAATTTGCCTCGGAGTGCGGGCAGAGCGTGCTTATAGCGCATGGAGATATATTTTTGCCTTTTGTTTCAAAATATGCTTTGAGATTTTTACGCGTCAAATTTTTTTTAAAAACAATGAATTTTTTCGATAAATTTTTAAATTT
>CALISV010000283.1 GCA_938041615.1 uncultured Campylobacter sp.
GTCCTCGATATATTCGATCGTAGCTTTGGATGCCTTTTGGCCGAGGCGGTTTAACACCTCCGCCACGGCCCTTGGTCCGCCGACTTCGACCTTGTAGGACGTGAGGCTCTCTAGTTTGCCTTCTAGCACCGTTGAAACGCGTTTGATTATAGACGGGCTGATGTCACCCAAATTTGCCATTCTCACGACGACCTCGCTTCTAAGCTCGTTATTAAAAAACGAAAGCGTCTCGGCCGCGCTGGTCGAGTCCATATGCGCCAAAATAAGCGCGATAGTCTGCGGGTGCTCGGTCATGATAAAGTCCGCAAGCTGCTGAGGCTTAACCTTAGTAAGATAGCCGAAGCTCTTTGTATTTTCCATACTTTTTGCGAGTTTATCAAGTATCTTTTGCGCAGCTTCCGGACCAAAGGTGCGGTATAAAATTTCTTTCGCATACTCTAAGCCACCGCTTCTCATATATTGATTTGACTGCATGAGAGCGTAAAATTCTTCTAAAACAGCGGCCGCTACGTTTTTATCCATGCTTTTTGCGGTAGCTATGTAGCGCGAAATTTCGGTTATAACGTCAACTTCCATATGAGAAAAGAGCAGAGTCGTGACGTCCTCGCCCAGCTGAATAAGCAAAATAGCGATCTTTTCTGGCATAGAAAGATCATCATACACCATCTTTTGCTGTTCGTTTAGCTTTGTTGCCATTAAAAGTCCTTGCGGTTGCTAAAATCCGAGTCGTTTTTGACCAGGTCTTGTAGCAAGACGGCGATCTCCTCGCTTCGCTCTTGCACGATTAGTTTCATCTTCTCTAGCAATACGTCGTAGCGCAGATCGTCCTCGTTAAAGTTATCACCGATACCCAGCTGCTCCTCGACCTTTTTCCTAGCGGCTTGAAATTTCTCCAGCGTATCTTCGCTGTCGTCAAGCTGAATGTCGTTATCAGGTATCTCAGGCTCTTCCTCTTTGATCTCTTCGAGCATCTTAGCCATAAACGGCACGATGACTTTTTTGTAGAATATATAAAGCAAAATCGCGGCAAAAATATATTTTAGGATCGGCAAAAACGGCACTACGTAAAGATCGAAAAATGACTGAACCTTGCCTGCTGGCGTCTGTCCGTCTTGACGCTGGAACTCAAAGTTACTAACCGTGACCTCATCGCCTCTATTTTGATCAAAGCCGATAGACTGACGGATGAGAGCATCGATTCGCGCTAGCTGCTCTTTTTCAAGCGGTACGTAGGCGATCTCTTTGGTCGGATTTCCGTTTTCGTCCTTTTTATTTTCGTATTTTCCGTCCACGACGACCGCGGCGCTTAGGCGGTTTATCTTAGCAAACTGATCCTTGACGCGCTCGACTTTTTTTGAGATTTCATAGTTTGTCGTGGATGAGCTTTTTGAGTACAGCTCTTTCATTTTATTATCTTGCAGGCCTTCGACCGGACCGATATTGCTCACGGCCCCCGGCACTCCTTGCACTTCGGCTTCTTTGCTGCCTTGGCGTTTTTCTTCGACGTTTTGTTCGCTTCTAGCTACGGAGTTTGGATCAAAGGTCTCGCTTTGGCTATCTTTTCTAGCAAAGTCAAAGTCTATCGTTACTTTGGCTACGACCTTATCCGAGCCGCCCACGATAGGCGATAGGACGTTTATGATTTTTTCTTCGAGATTATGCTCGGCGTCGCGTTTATAGCGGATTTGTTGCGTGATCTGATCGCTATCGTATTCGCCGTCCTCCTCGCCAAGCGGCACTCCGTCCTGGCTCACGATTTTTACCTGCTCTGGTTTTAAATTTGCCACCGCGGCCGCGACCAAATTTTTAATACCCGTGATTTGTTTTAAATTTAAGCTCTGGCCATCTTTTAAATTTAACACGATAGACGCACTTGGCGGCGTGGCTCGCTCGGTAAAAAGCGTTTCTTTCGGTATCGCGATGCGCACGATGGCTTTGTTTATCGGCGCTAGGCTTTCGATCGTACGGGCCAGTTCTCCCTCGAGCGCACGCTGAAATTTGACCTTTTGCTCGGCATCAGTCGCGCCGAATTCTTGTTTATCGAAAATCTCAAATCCGACCTTGCCGTCTTTTAAAATCCCAAGCGACGCGATCGAGATCCTCTCACGGTAAACGTCCGAATTTGGCACTAAAATCGTGCCTTCGTTTACAATTTTATACTTTACCTTATCTTTTTCAAGCTGCTGAATAATTAACGCAGAGTCCGCAGCGGAGGTGTTTTCAAAAAGTACGCTATAGCCGTCGTAGTTTTCGTTTGAGCTTTTGTAAACACTCAAAAAAACCAAAAAGCCGACCACGAGCACGATCGAGCCCGCGGCGACTAGGCGCTGCCTTAACGAGAGATTGTGATAGACCTGGCCGATTTGCTGAACTGCGGTTTTAAAATCCATTTATTTTAAATTTTCCTCAATTTGTTTTAAAACTACGTCGTTTTGATTCGGCAGTCCGATCGTTATGCGAACCGCGTTTAATCCGTAGCCTTTTAGATCACGTAAAATTATACCTTTTTTTAACAGATTTTGAGCAAGCTCGCTCGCGTTTTGACGCTCAAACTCAAAAACGATAAAATTCGTAAAGCTAGGTAGACGCTTTATGCCGTGCTTATCGGCAAATTTTTCGTATTTTTTCATCTCTTCAAAGTTCGTCTCAAGCGTCATTTTTACGAATTCTTCATCTCTTAGCGCCTCGATAGCCGCTTTTAGGCTAAGCGTCGTTATATTAAAAGGCGCTCTTAGTTTGCCTAGCTCGCTCATCACGCTTTCTTCGCCGATGCCGTATCCTACGCGCATACCGCCAAGGCCGTAAGCCTTAGAAAACGTGCCCAGATATATCGCGTTTGGAAATTTAGCTATGAGTTCGCGCGGCTTTATCTCTTTTTTCGCGTCTTTAAATTTAGCAAACTCCTGATACGCGCCGTCGATAACCACGAGCGTATCGGCATCGATTTGCTCTAAAAATTTATAAATTTCTTCAGCGTCCAGGCAGCCTCCTAGCGGATTGTTCGGTACGCACAAAAATATCACGCCGATCTCGTCTTTGTTTGCCTTGTAAATTTGCAAAAACTCGCCTAGATCATGCTCTTTGCTCTTTGTTTTAAAGACCTTCGCACCCGCTGCTTTAGCGTAAATTTCATACATAGCAAATGTTATGCCCGCAGTCAAAATTCCCTTGTTTGCGTTTGCCTTTGCGTGCACGGCAAATTCTATTATCTGATCGCTTCCGGAGCCTATTACGATAGATTTTTCGCTGACGTCAAATTTACTAGCCAGCGCAGCCTTTAGCTCAAAGTAGCTGTCATCGGGATAAAGATGCATTTTATTTACTATTTCGCTGACTGCTTTTACTACCGCAGGGCTCGTACCGTACGGGTTTTCGTTGCTGGCTAGCTTGATGACGTCTTTGGCGTCGATGCCGTATTCGCGCACGACTAGCTCGATAGGTTTGCCCGCCTCGTAGCTTACTAAATTTGCCAAATTTTCGTTAAATTTCATCTCATTCCTCCCACGCGACGTAGCTTCCTAGCCACGCGACTTCGTGACCGTAGCTTATCGCTTTTTGTATCGCTTTTTGGACGTTGTCGTCGTCGATGTGCCCCTCGAAATCTATATAAAAATTCGCCTTAAATTCGCGCTGTTTTATCGGGCGGCTCTCTAGTTTGGTTATGTTTATACCCTCGTCTCTAAAGGCTAGTAGCAGCTCCACTAGCCCGCCGGGACGGTGCTCGGTCTTTGCTAGGATTGAGGTTTTGTTTTTTTGCGCGCGCTCGTTTTTAAAATCGCTTAAGATAAAAAATCTCGTGCGGTTTGCGGCGTTATCCTCGATCGTCTCAAACAAAATCGGCACGCCGTAAAGCTTGGCTGCGATCTTAGAGCAGATAGCGGCCGAGTTTGGCTCGCTGCTAGCTAGCTGCGCGGCCTGCGCGGTTGATTTTGCCGGGATAAACTCGACGGCTGAAAGCATATGATCATCTAAAAATTTGCGGCACTGATTGTAGCCTTGCGGGTGCGAGTAGATGCGCTTGATGTCCTTTAAATTTTCGCATTTGCTCGCAAAAATGTGATGGATATCCATGTAAATTTCAGCTACCACCTTGACGCTATCAAACCGTCCAAGGCAGTCTAGCGTCGCGCCCACCGCGCCTTCTGTGTTGTTTTCTATCGGCACGACGCCGTATTTGGCCTCTTTGTGCTTTAGCTTCGTAAAAACCGCCTCGATACTAGCTAGCGGCAAATACGCACTCATCGCGCCGAAGCGACTCTCTGCGGCTTGGTGCGTGTAGGTGCCCTCAGGCCCTAGATAGGCGACCTTTTCTGGCATTTCAAGGTTCCTACTGACGGCAAAAATTTCAAGATAAATCGCCTCGATCGCGGCTTTATTTAAAAATGCGGTGTCCTGACCCTCGAGGCGGTTTAGGATCGCTCTTTCGCGCTCGGGGCGATAGATCGCACTACCGCTGGTTTGCTTTAGTTCGCCGATCTTTCGCACGAAATTCATGCGCTCGTTTAGGCGTCTTAGCACCTCGTCGTCGATCTTATCTATCTCGCTTCTAAGGTCGTTTATGTTTTGCATTTTCGCTCCCTAGCCTAAAAATTCGCGCTCCAGCGCCACTACGTCCTCAAAATTCTCGCGACGCCTAATCATAAAGTCCTCGCCGCCTTTTACCGCGACCTCCGCGGCGCGCCCGCGAGTGTTGTAGTTGCTACTCATCGCAAAGCCGTATGCGCCGGCTGATTTGATGACGACGAGATCGCCTGGATTTAACGGCGGTAAATTTCGATCTTTTGCTAAAAAATCGCCGCTCTCGCAGATCGGTCCGACCACGTCGCAAGGGGCAAATTTGAGCTCCCGAAGCTGCTCAGTCTTGCACTCGCAAAGAGTCTTGCCGCCGCTAAGAGCGAAAATTTTATGCTTAGCTTGATAAAGGCTTGGGCGGATAAGGTCGTTCATCGCGCCGTCTACGATGACAAAGCGCTTGTTTTTGTTAAATTTCTCGTAAAGAACGCTAGTTAGAAAATATCCCGCATTGCCGACGATAAAGCGCCCGGGCTCGCAAACTACCGTGACGTCCAGGCCGCTCAAATTTGCTAAAATGCCCTGTGCGTATTCGTATAGATCAGGTTCGCTCTCATCGCCGTAAACGATGCCAATACCGCCGCCGACGTCAAAAAATTTGATGTCGATTTGCGCCGCTTTTAGTTCGCGAGTCAAATTTGCCACGATCTTTGCCGCTTCGATAACGGGCTTGATGTCGGTTATCTGCGAGCCGATGTGGCTGTGGATACCGACCGGTTCTAGATGAGGCGAATTTTTGGCGTGAAGGTACATTTTTTTTGCCGTTTGCAGATCTACGCCGAATTTATTTTCGTTTAGTCCGGTCGAGATGTAGGGGTGCGTCTTGGCGTCGATGTCTGGATTTACGCGGATGCTGATGCGAGCGGGCTTGCCTAGCTGCTTTGCGATAGCCTCTAGGCGGTTCATCTCGGCTTCGCTTTCTAAATTTATCATCAAGATTTCATTTTCCAGCGCAAATTTAAGCTCGTCGTCGCGCTTGCCCACGCCGCTTAGGATAATCTGATAGCTTTTAGCTCCGGCTAGCAAAGCACGCCTAACTTCACCCACGCTCACGCAGTCAAACCCGGCTCCAAGCCCGGCTAAAAATTTCAAAACGCTTAAATTTGAGTTTGCCTTAACGGCGTAGCATACGAGAGATTTTCTAGCGTGAAACGCGTTTTTTAGCGCTTCGTAGCGGTGCGCTATGTAGTCAAAATCGTAAACGTAAAGAGGAGTGCCGTATTTTTGCGCTAAATTCGTAAAATCCATAACCGACCTTGTTTAAAAATAGTTAGATTTTACAGAAATTTTGCCTAAATCTCTCTTAACGACTCCCAAAACGCAGATAAAAAGCGTATGCGCCGAGTAAAATAATCGGTAAAAGCACGCCGACCTCGGGCGAGACGACGCCGTTTCTAGCAAACCTCATCATCACAAAAAGCGCGCCCCAGACGCAAAGCGAGGCGATCGTGAAGATAAAGCTTTTTAAGGCGAGGTTAAAAAATCGTCCCGTAACCGGCAAAAAATAGTAAATAATAAGCACCATAAAAGGCGCAAAAAACGGCGCGAAAGCGAGGTTGTAAAGCGTGGTTTTGGTCGAATTTAGCCCGATACCCTCATCCTTAAACGCCAAAATATAATCCACCGCATCGGGAATCGTGATAGCCGAGCTCTCCGCCGACGCGCTTTCTATCGTTTTTGGCTTAAAATTTTCAAGCGTTTTTAGCTCGCTTGGCGTTTTGATATCAAGCCCTTTTTCACCGAGCTTAATATTTTGCGGCAAATTTACGATTTTAGCGTTCTTTAAAAGCCACGCATCGTCTATAAACCTCCCGCTTTCGCCGAAGGTCGCGCTGCGCAGATTGCTGCCGTTTATGTCAAATATCCGCACGTCTTTAGCCTCGCCGCTAATGGGATTTAGGCTGTCCATGTAGACAAATTTGCCTTCGAATTTTAAGAAAATATCAGAGCTCGTGCGCGATAAATTCGAGAGTTTCACGATATTTCGCCCATACTCGTAAGCGTAGGCAAAAGGAGTAAAATTTAGTCCGACGTAGACAAACGTGATGGCGAGCGCGATGTAAAAAGGCGGTTTTATCAGGCGATTTTTATCAATACCAAGCGCGTAAAAGCTCACGAGTTCGTTGCTGCGAATCATGCTAAATTTGCTAGTTATCAGTGCAAAAATGAGCGCGAGCGGCAGGACGTAGTTTACCGCCGTAAGCGAGGTAAGGCCAAAATAAAGCAGCTTTAGGTTCGCGCTTGCGGGCATGTCTTTTAGGTTGGTTAGGATGTCGATACCGACGTAAAAAAGCGTGAGCGCGACGAATATAATCACGAAATATTTAAAATAAAGCCAGCCGACGTAACGCGCGTAAAGATTCATTTATGGCCTTTTAAATCAAATTTTGCGTACGCGGGGCATCGGACAAGATCGAAGCTCTCAAAAATACTAAATTTAAACAGCTCTGTTTTTGGGTGAAATTTAATAAAAATACGGCTCTGGATAAAAGGCGAGTCTGTGAAAAAACCGTTTTTTTCGTAAATTTTATAAATTTGCTAGTAAAATTTTTAAGTAAATTTATAAGACTTGCAGTAAAGAGAATTTGGCGTACGGTTTTAAATTTTGGCTTTAAATTTAACCGATTTTTGAGCGCTTTTAAAAGCCGCAAAATTTGAGAAAACGCATAAGTCGTGAATGCCAAATTTAACCCTCTCACAAAATACCTTTTTTGGTTGAGAATTTTTGCGAAATGGCGTCGATATCGGTTTTTATTAGCTCATTTAGCGCATTTTCACAGTAGTCTAAAATTTTTTCTAGTCCGTCTTTTTCCTCTGCGTTAAATTCGCCAAGCACGTGGCCGGTTACCGCGCTTTCGCCTTTGTGCGCGCTTCTACCGATACCGATACGAACGCGCTCGTAATCTGCGCCCATTAACGCGTCGATTGACTTTAGACCGTTGTGTCCGCCGTTTCCGCCGCCCTTTTTAAATTTAATAACGCCGAAATTTAGATCAAGGTCATCATGAATCACGATAATACGCTCAGGCTTGTAAAAATCTGCGACGGCTTTCACGCTTCGTCCGCTTAGGTTCATAAAGGTTGTCGGTTTTAAAAGAAGTAAATTTTGGAATTTAAACAGCTCGCCTTGAAATTTGACCGAGCTTACATCTGTAAAATTTGAGTTTTTGAGTCTATCTATCAGCATAAAGCCGACGTTGTGTCTTGTTTTGGAGTACTCGGGACCGGGGTTTCCCAGTCCAACTATGAGTATCAAGGCTAGCCTTATTTAGCTTTTATTACACCCAGAACCGCTACGCGGTCAGCATCAAGCATAGTGACGCCCGCAGGAACGGTTATGTCGCGCACTAGGACGGTGTTGTCTATATCAAGACCGCTAACGTCTATGTCGAATGAATTCGGCAAATTTTCAGCCGTGCATTTTACGGCTAAGCGCCTTTTTGAGATGATCAAAACGCCTTTATTTTTTAGACCGACCGGAGTTCCGTAAGGTTTAACCGGAATCATATACTTTGAGACGACGCCTGGAAGCGCAACCTTTAAATCAACGTGTTGTAGCGCGTTTGTCACAGGGTCTTTTTGATATTCGACTACTACGACTTTTAAGGTTTTTCCGCCTACTTTTACATCAAACGCAAGGCTCTCTTTTTTGCGAACCTCTTTTATAAAATCATTGATTTTAAAAGCGGCTTGCACGTTCTCTAATCCCTTGCCGTAAATGTTGGCGATTAGATAACCATCTCTTCTCAAGGCTTTTGACGCCTTTTTACCGATACTCTCTCTAACGATACCTTCTAACATCGTTTTCCTTTCTTGAAAAATAGAAGCCGATAATACCCAAATTTATATAAATTTCGCCTTACTTGATATCTTTAAGTGCGATAACGTCGCTTTGAAATTCTCTTAAAAGCGCAGCGTCTTCCTCGATAGAAGCGACCATCGCTCGTTTTTTGGCAAGGTCGGCGCTCTTGATTTTGATATCGAGGTTTTCCCTTCTACTGGCGCTTTTTAGCGCTTCTTCTTTTGTTATAATTCCCGAAGTATACATGTCAAGCAAATGCTGCTCAAAGGTCTGCATTCCGTAGGTATTTTTACTTTGTTCTATCGCGTCGTAAATTTCGCTATCTCTATCTTCTAAGATCATATCTCTTATTCTTATATTTTTTACCATTATTTCGCAAGCGACGCGGCGTTTGCCGGTCGTAGTCACGACAAGGCGCTGAGATATGATGGCCTCCGCAACCGAGGCAAAGGTCATCCTTATGCGGTTTTGCTCCTCTTTAGGAAACATATTTATGACGCGGCCGATAGTTTCTTTAGCATCAAGGGTGTGAAGCGTAGCAAGCACCAAGTGTCCTGTTTCTGCTGCATTTATCGCGGTTCTAACGGTCTCTAGGTCTCTCATCTCGCCTACGAATATAACATCCGGGTCTTCGCGCAAAGAGGCCCTTAGCGCGTCGGCAAAACTATCGACATCTTGGCCGATACCGCGCTGATTTATTACGCTTTTATCATCGCTATATATAAACTCAATCGGATCTTCAATAGTAACGATGTGATAGTTTTTCGTGTGATTTAGGTAATTTATCATACTAGCTAGCGTCGTTGTTTTACCGCTGCCGGTCGGTCCGGTTACTAGGATGATACCTCTATTTACCTTATCGCAAAGCTTTTCAATAACAGGCGGCAACAAAAGCTCAGACATCGTAGGAATTTTCGTCGGTATCGTTCTAAATACGAAAGATATACCGTCCATCTGCAAAAAGACGTTAGAGCGGAAGCGATAGTCGTCGTTTAGTTTATATGTAAAATCCACGCTCTTTTTTTTCATAAGATTGTAATAATTCGCCCCTAAAATCTCCTTGGCAATAAGTATCGAGCGGTCGTAATCCAAAACCATATCGCCCATAACAACCATCTCGCCGTTAAATCTACCTCGAACCACCCTGTCCGACTTCACGTGCAGGTCGCTACCGCCAAGCTCGATAAGTTTTGTTAGATACCCATCCAGTATAACCTTCATTTCAGCTTTTTTTTCGTTCTCTTCGTCGCTCTGCGGCACCGTGGTTCTAATCGGCATCCCGAAAGTTTCATCTTCCATACCGATGCCAAGCTCGGCTAAAAGCGCCGCCCTAT
>CALISV010000284.1 GCA_938041615.1 uncultured Campylobacter sp.
GAAAAAAATAGTTATATTTGATTAAAAGTATATAAAAAATTGATTTTTGATTTTTTATACTTAATCTTTAAAACGTTCCTTATGGTTATATTAAATTTAGCTTTAATTTAGCTATTTTTAAATATAATCCAAGCTTCAATTCACACACACCAGTCCTAAAATTTGGTTGCGTTTGTCAAAAACAAATGTTAATGGGTGTGGAGGAGAAACCTAAATTTCGGGGAAACCCACAAGGAGAAAACTCATGGTAACAATGAGAGATTTGCTAGAGTGCGGCGTTCATTTCGGACACCAAACACGCAGATGGAATCCGAAGATGAAAAAATTCATTTTCGGCGAGAGAAAAGGTATCTATATCATAGATCTACAAAAAACTATCCGCTACTTCCGCTACACCTATAACGTCGTTCGCGACGCGGCTGCAGAGGGTAAGACTATACTTTTCGTAGGCACTAAAAAGCAAGCCGGCGCAACTCTAAAAGAGTATGCTGAAAAATGCGGCATGCCGTACGTAAATCACCGCTGGCTAGGCGGCATGATGACAAACTTCGGCACTATCCGCCAATCTATCCGCAAACTCGAAGTAATCGAGGCTATGGAAGAAGACGGCTCTATAAATTTACTAACTAAAAAAGAAGCGCTAATGCTTCGCCGCAAAAAAGAGAAGCTTCTAGCGTCTCTAGGCGGTATCAGAAACCTAAAAACCGTGCCTGATATGATTTTCGTCATCGACACGGTAAAAGAAAAAATCGCCGTTCAAGAGGCTAACCGCCTAAAAATCCCTGTCGTAGCTCCGATCGATACAAACTGCGATCCTGACGTTATCGACTTTCCTATCCCTGGCAACGACGACGCGATCCGCTCTGTTCAGCTTTTCTGCCAGGAGATGGCTGAGGCTATCATCGAGGGACGCTCTCAGCTTGAAAAAGACGGCGGCGAGCAAGAAGAAGGCAAAGAGGCTGTAAGTCAAGCCGAAAAAGACGCAGTCGTAAACGAGGCTGTTAACGAAGACTTCTCTGAGGACTTCAGCGAGGACGAAGAGTAATGGAAATCAGCGCACAAATGGTAAAAGAGCTCCGCGAATCAACCGGAGCCGGAATGATGGACTGCAAAAAGGCGCTAGCCGAAGCTAACGGCGACATGGAAAAAGCCGTTGATATATTGCGCGAAAAAGGTCTAGGTCAGGCCGCTAAAAAGGCTGACCGCCTAGCTAGCGAGGGTCTTGTGAGCGTTGTTGTTTGCGATCACTGCAAAACCGCGACTATCAGCGAGATAAACTCTGAGACTGATTTCGTCGCTAAAAACGCTCAGTTTCAAAATTTGACCAAAGACACTACGGCGCACATCCAAACAAATTTGATAAAAGACGTCGAGAGCCTAAACGCAAGCGTTATCAACGGCGTTAAATTTGAGGATTATTTTAAAACCCAGATCGCTACTATCGGCGAAAATTTGGTCGTTCGCCGCTTTGAGACTATAAAAGCGGACGACAAAGGCGTAGTAAACGGCTATGTGCACTCAAACGGCCGCGTAGGCGTGCTTATCGGCCTAGCTTGCGAAAGTGCAGAAATCGCTAACAAAGCGGCTGAATTTGCAAGAAATTTGTGCATGCACGCAGCTGCTATGAAACCAAGCGTAATAAGCTATAAAGACCTTGATAAAGATTTTGTCGAGAAAGAATTTATCGCGCTTCGCGCCGAGCTTGAAAAAGATAACGAAGAGCTAAAACGCCTAGGCAAGCCGCTTCATCACATCCCTGAGTATGCTAGCCGCTGCCAGATAGGCGATGCCGAGCTTGCTAAAGCTACAAAAGCGATCGAAGAAGAGCTAAAGGCTGAAGGCAAACCTGAGAAAATTTGGGACAAAATCATCCCTGGTAAGATCGAGAGATTTTACGCGGACAACACCGTTTTAGATCAGCGTCTTACGCTACTTGGACAGTTTTATGTAATGGACGATAAAAAAACTATCGAGCAAGTCGTTGAAGAAAAAGGCAAAGAGCTAGGCGGCAAAATCGAGGTAGTAAAATACGTTCGCTTCGAGCTTGGCGAAGGCCTAGAGAAGAAAAACGAGGACTTTGCGGCCGAGGTTGCGGCGCAAATAGGCTAAAATTAATGGAAATCTTAAAGGGCGTAAATCTAGGCTTTGCGTATGATTATACGCTCTTTGAGAATGTAAATTTAAGTGTCAATGCCGGCGGCAGCTGCGCTATAACGGGCATTAGCGGCTGCGGCAAATCAACCATACTCCACATACTTTCTACTCTTTTACGACCCAAAAACGGCGAAGTTATCTACGGCGGCAAATCGCTTTACAATCTATCGGCAAACGAGCTTTTACGCATTCGCAGATTTGATTTTGGTATCATTTTTCAGGCGCACTATCTTTTTAAAGGCTTTAGCGCACACGAAAATATCGAGCTAGCATCTGTTTTGTCCGCTCAGAAAATCGACGATGAAATTTTGGCAAATTTAAAAATAGATGGCGTAATGAATCAAAAGGTGGGCGAGCTAAGCGGCGGCCAGCAGCAGCGCGTCTCGATTGCTAGAGTACTTTGCAAAAAGCCGCGCGTGATATTTGCCGACGAGCCGACGGGAAATCTAGACAAACAGACCGCAAACGAAGTGATGCAAACGCTGTTTAACTATATCAAAGCAAACGATGCGGCGCTGGTTTTGGTTACTCACGACAACGAGCTTGCGCAAAGATGCGACGAGGTTTACCGCCTCGAGGATAAAAAATTCACTTTAATTTACCCTGAAGTTATTTAAATATTTTTAAGGGCAACGAGTTTTAAATTTACTGCTTAAAATTTAAGCGTCAAATTTACTACCGCAAGGAAGTATAAAGCGCAAATTTAATCCCGAATAATCTTCGCCTTCGCCGTTATGCTTGCGATCTTTAGCTCGTAGATATTCATCGCTTTTAGCCCGTGAGCTGCCGCGACGCTAAAAGTTCGCATGTAGTTTGGCGTGTATTTTTCGCTAAGTAGCCGCAGCGCGTGCAGCCTCGCCACCTCGTCCGTCACGGCGTAAGCCTTGGTCATGGCGACGGCGGATTTGTACTCGGTCGTAAAAACTTTCGCGCCAAGCGCCTTGCCGTCGTCCTTGATCGCGTCTAGCTGCTCGTCCGTCAAAACCGGCACCTGCGCGTAGCTCACGCAAACTAGCGTCACGCTCTTGCCGTCTTTTAGCAGCTTTACCTTAGAGCCTGCGGGCGCGCCGTGCAAAAATACGCTCTCGCCCTCGCGTACGACCGAGATTGGCACGCTAAAGATCTCGCCCGCCTCATCGACGCAAGAGATCGTACCGTATTCGCACGCATCGATGATCTCAAGCCCTTCTTGCGCGGTTAGTTCTCTATCTTTTCGTCTCATTTTCCGCCTTTAAATTTTTGAAAATTATAAAATTTAAACCCTAAAAAAGTGTATAATTTCGCAAATTTAAAGGACGACGATGAGAAAAATATTGATATTTTGTGCTCTGGGCGCGCTGGCTTTAGGCGCTCAAAACGCGTGCGAGGAGTACGTGAAGCAAAGCAAAATTTACCTAAACGAGCTTTACGAAATAAAATCTAAGCAGTTAAAAGACGATCCGCAAGCCTTTAGGCTCTTTGAGCTTAAATTTGACGAGCTACAAAAGGCACAGGAGGGCCAAGCGGCGCTAATCATGCAAAGCGGCGACGAGAAATTTTGCGAGCGCGAATCGGCCAAGATAAAATCCGTGCTAGATGAGATGAGAGCAGAAAAGGCGCAAAAGTAGGCGTTTGTATAGACAAATTTGAGTCGCTTTTGCCGAGTAAAGCCAAAAGCTCTACAATCAAATTTGAAACCCGCCAAACCTATTCTGGCAAGCTTTTGAATGCAAATTTGACGTAGCCCGGCGCAATTAAAATCGCATACTTACTAAATTTTACAAACTCGCTTTAGCCAAATCATAAAAGCTCGTTTTGTCGCGCCCCACATCAAAGCACCCTAAACCGCGTTGTTTAAATCCCAATCTATCGGCGCTTTGCCGTGCTCGGCGAGATATAAATTCGCCTTTGAAAAGTGCCTGCAGCCAAAAAACGCGCCGCGCGCTAACGGACTTGGATGCGCCGCCGTTAGCACGAGGTGGCGTGATGCGTCGATGAGTGAGGCTTTTGCTTTGGCCGGGTTGCCCCAGAGCATGAAAACGACGTTTCGGGCGCGCTCGCTAAGCTTCCTGATCGCAGCGTCCGTAAACTCCTGCCAGCCGAAATTTGAGTGCGAGTTAGCCTGCCCCGCACTAACGCTTAGCGTCGCATTTAGCAGCAGCACGCCCTGCTTCGCCCAGTAGCTCAGATCGCCCGAGTTTGGCTCAGTTACGCCCAAATCGTCGCGGATTTCTTTATAGATGTTGGCGAGGCTTGGCGGGATTTTGACGCCGCGCGGTACGGAGAAGCTTAGCCCCATCGCCTGCCCCGCGCCGTGATACGGGTCTTGGCCCAGGATCACTACTTTGACGGCATTAAACGGCGTGAGATTAAAGGCGTTAAATATCAGCGCGTTTGGCGGATAGACCTCGCCCTCGGCCTTTGCGCGCAAGAAATTTTCCTTCACGCGGGCGAAATTCTCGCCCAAAAACTCCTCTTTTAGCGCTTCTTTCCAACCCGCTTCGATTTGGATTTTGTCGATCTGCATGATTTTTCCTTTATAAATTTGTTCTTTTTTGCGTTCATCTTAAGGCAAATTTACAAAATGATAGCCAAAAATATTTAAATTTAAGCGGCTCAAGATGCGGTCAAATTTAGACGCGTTTATCTTGTTAAATTTTCAAAAAGTGCAGGGTGGTTTTAAAATTTGCTGTATAATTTAAACTAAATTTTAAATAAAGGAATAACGATGTCCGAGCAAATTTTTGAGAAACTAAAAGAGCTGCTAAGTGCGCAAAATGCGGACTTTCGCACCGTATCTCACACAAGTGCCAAAACTTCAGCCGAGGTCGCCATTGCGCGCGGTACGCAGCTGGGGCAGGGGGCAAAGGCGCTCGTTTGCGTCGTAAAGGGCGGCGGCGCCAAACGATATGTTTTGGCTGTGCTGCCGGCGGATTACAAAGCTGATTTACAGCTCATCGCACAGGCACTGGGCGGCACTAGGGCAAGCTTAGCTAGCCCCGATGAGGTCATGCGACTCACTGACTGCGTTTTTGGTAGCGTTCCGCCGTTTAGCTTTCACGAGGAGCTAGAGCTGATCGCTGATCCTAGCCTGCTTACGCGCTACGCCGAGCTTGCCTTTAACGTGGGTTTGCTAGATCACTCTATTATTTTAAATACAAAGGATTATGAACGCATCGCGCAACCGAGATTGGTCAAATTTGCAACGATAGAGTGATTCCGACATACCAATATACGTAAAGAGTAAGAATAATATATAATTGCGTTGGGTTCAAATTTGGTCAATATATTTGTTAAATGCTAATTTATTTAAACACAAAAGAGCTCGCATGAGTAGCACGGGCAATCTATATACCAAAAATAATAGCGGCGATACTGCCTGCATTTTGGCAAAATTTAGAGGAGAATAGAGTGTCTATGCGCTTCATTTATGATATTTGCAGAAATTCTAGCGCGGTTCCGGCTGGCAGGGCAGATATCTGGGCGCAAGGCTTATATTACGGCTTTGATAGAGACTTTTTGGTTTCAAGTCATTTGTTGATACCTCAAATAGAGCATTTGGCGAGAATTTTATTGCGACAAGAAAAAATCCCTACGACTACTATCGATGAAAACGGCGTAGAATCTGAAAAAAGCATAAACTCGCTTTTGCAAGAACCAAAAATATATGAATTGCTTTGGAGAGATTTGATAGAAGAGCTGAAATTTTTACCAATGGAGCCGATGGGACTAAACTACAGAAATAAAATATGTCGCAGACCGGTCAACAAATCCCCCAAATGATGCCGATACTTATATTTGGCAGCTTTGTCTTAAGCTAGCGGTTAATAATTGTGTTTTATTTGAGGGCGCTCTCTAGAATTACTTACCCTAGTTTCCAAATAAAATACATAATAAAATCAAGAAAAGTTATTTAAATTTGCAAAAATATAACTAGAAAATTGAAAATATTAATATATTGGAGATTAGTATATTATTTAGATAATGGCCGGGAGATAGGGATTCGAACCCCAGGAGGCTTTCACACCTCAACGGTTTTCAAGACCGCCGCTTTCGACCGCTCAGCCATCTCCCGCAAAAATATTTTGGCTAATTATAGCCAAATTTATTCGGTTTTTTCCTTAACGTAGGAAGCGCCTTTATTGACTTTTTCCTTTGACCATTCAACGGCATTATTAGTGTCTTCTTTGGCTCCGCGCCAAGTATTTGAACAGCCAACCATAAACAAAGCAGCAGATAATAGCACTAGTAAATAACGCATTTTCTCTCCTTATAATTTTTGGAGGCGACACCCGGATTCGAACCGGGGATCAAAGCTTTGCAGGCTCATGCCTTACCACTTGGCTATGTCGCCTAAAAGTCAATGGTGCCCGAAACCGGACTTGAACCGGTACGGTAAAAAATACCGAGGGATTTTAAGTCCCTTGCGTCTACCATTCCGCCACCCGGGCAAAAATTCCCTAAATTTAAAACCGATGGAGCGGGAAACGAGATTCGAACTCGCGACCCCAACCTTGGCAAGGTTGTGCTCTACCACTGAGCTATTCCCGCGTTGTGGGCGCGTATTATAGTGGGATTCTTTGTCGGGTCAAGCGGTGTTTGCTTTATTCTTTTAATACACTGTTTTCCAATATTTTTATATTGTCAGGCACATGTGCATATAGAGCGATTTCTTATGGCGCATAGCGATACCAATCATCGC
>CALISV010000285.1 GCA_938041615.1 uncultured Campylobacter sp.
TGGCGCAGGTGGCATATCACGCTAAGCCGTTTTTTAAGAGATTACGTCTATATCCCGCTGGGAGGCAACCGCAAGGGCAAGGCGAGAACGTACGTAAATTTGGCCGCGACCTTCGTGATAGGCGGCATTTGGCACGGGGTGGGCTGGACGTTTGTATTTTGGGGATGTCTGCACGGCACGGCTTTGGTCGCCCAAAGGATTTGGAGCGAGCTCGGTTTTAAGCTAAATAAATTCGTAGCTTGGTTTATAACCTTTAACTTCGTAAATATCGCGTGGGTGTTTTTTAGAGCAAAGGAGTGGGACGACGCGCTAAAGGTGCTAAAGGGGATGTTTGGGCTGGGCGGCGGGCTGGCTCTAAATTCCCGGCTAGAGAAAAAGGTCGGTTTTTTGAGGGAGTACGGCGTTAAATTTGGCGAGTGGAATCCAAATATACAAATAGACAGCACAAACACCTTGCTCTACTACTTGATCGCGGGTTTTGCGGTCTCGCTACTGTTTAAAAACTCTGCTCAAAAACTGCAAGGCTTTAATCTTAGCTGGCCAAATTTGACCCTTGCGGTGCTTTGTTTTACGCTAGGCGTTTTAAATTTGCACAAAATGTCTCAATTTTTATATTTTAACTTTTAGGAAAGTCGTATGAAATTTAAAAAATGGACGTTTAGCTTTTTGGCCGCGGCGGCTTTGATTTTCGCGCTTGTAGCGGTTTTTAACTACCTGGTCGATCCATATAGGATTTACGATACCGATATCTTTAAAAATAAACCTAGAGAGGATTTGCAGTCGCGTTTTATGAAGGTTGTAAAGATCCAAAAAATAAGGCCCGCCTCGATATTTTTAGGCAACTCTCGTCCTCAAACGGCGCTAAATTCGGCGCATAGATATTTCGCGCAGCCCGCCTTTAACGCGGCCGTATCGGGAAGCAATCTAAACGAAGCTAAAGCCTATCTAAAGTGGGCGATAAAGCAGGGAAATTTAAAGCAGGCATTGCTCGTTTTTGACGACAAGACGATGTTAGACGGCGGTAGTAAGGCCGATGATTTCGAGGAGTATTTTAAAAATCCTAGCGCATATAAGATTTTATTTAGCTCTCAAACGCTTCGCGACTCGGTAGCGACCGTCCTAAAATACGGCAAAACGCCGCTCTTTGAACCAGACGGCAGGCGAACCGAGGCGTCGCTGCTAGAAGAGGTGCAAAGAAACGGCGGATACCGCGAATACTCCGTAAAAAAGATAGAAAGCGGATATATGGCTGAACGCAAAAGAGACGAGGTATCAAGGCTGTCTTATGAAAATTTTATCGAGATTTTAACGGACGCTCACGAAAATAACGTAATCCTAGATATCGCTATAAGTCCGCTGCACGCGAGGTTGCTTGAAACTATGGACTACCGAGTTGGGCTTGATGCGGCATGGTATGAGTGGAAAAAGCAGATAACGGCCGTAAATGAGGAGGTTGCCAAGCGTCTAGGAAAAAATCCGTTTAGGATAGTGGATTTTGGCCTTTATAACGAGATAACGGCGCAGGAGCTACCTAAAGACGCAGACCAAATTTCGCCGTACTACTGGGAGGCTAGCCACTATAACGCAAGGCTCGGCGATATGATGCTGGATTTCTTAACGGGGCAGGGCGAGCACGCGGGGCTAGGCGTAGAGATAACTAGCAAAAACGTAGACGCGCACATAGAAAAGCAAAAGAGCCTGAGGGCTAAATTTATAGATACGCGGGTGTATAGGCGCGAGGTTTTTGGCGAGTAGATTTTAGGGCGGTAAATTTATTTAAAAGCCAAGATTTTATATAATCGCACAATAAAATTTAAAGGCCAAATTTGCAAAGATACCCCACGAAACAGATAAAAATCCGAGACGTAAAAATAGGCGGAGACGCGCCTATATCGGTGCAGTCGATGACGTTTAGCAAAACGAAAGACGTAAAAGGCACGCTAGAGCAGATACAGCGGCTTTATTTTGCGGGCTGCGATATCGTGCGCTGCGCCGTGTTTGACAAGGAGGACACCGCCGCGCTGCGCGAGGTAGTGAAGGCTAGCCCGCTACCCGTCGTCGCCGATATCCACTTTAACCACAACTACGCCGTGATAGTTAGCGAGTTCGTCGACGCTATCCGCATAAACCCGGGCAATATCGGCTCAAAAAAGAACATCAAAGCCGTCGTGGACGCGTGCAAGCAGCGAAATCTGCCTATTCGCATCGGCGTAAACTCCGGCTCGCTCGAAAAGCAGTTTGAGGACAAATACGGTCGCACGGTCGAAGCGATGGTGCAAAGCGCGCTTTATAATATAAATTTGCTCGAGGATTTTGACTTTACCGATATCAAAATCTCGCTAAAATCAAGCGACGTCGAGCGCACGATGGCCGCATACCGCGCGCTTAGGCCGCTGGTAAATTATCCGTTTCACTTGGGCGTTACGGAGGCCGGCACTAGCTTTCACGCGACGATAAAGTCTGCGATCGCGCTAGGCGGACTGCTGCTGGAGGGCATCGGCGACACGATGCGAGTTAGCATCACGGGCGAGCTAGAAGAGGAGATCAAGGTCGCAAAAGCGATCCTAAAAGACAGCGGCCGCCAAAAAGAGGGGCTAAACATCATCTCATGCCCGACCTGCGGGCGTTTGCAGGCCGATCTGATGGCTGCGGTAAAGCTCGTCGAGGAAAAAACCAAACACATCAAAGAGCCGCTAAACGTCTCGGTGATGGGCTGCGTCGTAAACGCGATCGGCGAGGCTAAGGGTGCCGACGTGGCGATAGCATTTGGCAAAGGAAACGGCATGATAATGCGCAAAGGCGAAGTGGTCGCGAGGCTGCCTGAGAGCGAGCTGGTTGATAGATTTTTACTCGAGATCGACGACGAGATAAAGTCTCGGGCGTAAATTTCGGGCGTCAAATTTGACGTTTGGCAGCGAGTGGAGTTGTCTGTTAAATTTAGGCGCTCAAATTTGATCGGTCAAATTTAGTTCGGCTTTGAGGTGTGTTTGCCAAACCGCACCCTTTACGACGCTAACTCAAATTTGAAGGCCATAAACTAAAGCAAATTTATAAATAAGCGTCAAATTTTATAAAATCCGCCCAAACGCAGGCAAATTTAACAAGATAAAAGGATATGAAAATGGCAAAAGAAAACATCGATATGCACAATCTCTACGACCTGGATATGGAGCGCGCGATCCTCGCGTCCATCATCTATAGCGCGGACAATCTAAGCGAGATTTTCGATATCCTAAGCCCGTTTGACTTTTACCTGCGCGCTCACGGCGACGTTTACGACGCGATGGTAAAGTGCCTCAATGAAAATTTGCCCGTCGAAACGGGGTTTTTAAAAACCAAGCTTGGAAGCAAATTTGACGAGAACGTGATGAGCGAGATCATCGGCACGAACTCGATCCTGGACGTCAAAAAGTACGCCAACGAAATCAAAGAAAAATCTATCAAGCGAAGCCTGGTAAAAATCGCGCACCAGATACCTAGCAAAGTGAGCGAGGATAAGCCTAGCCGCGATATGGTGGACGAGCTGAGTCAGAGTTTTTATTCGCTAGTGGACGGGCAGAGCGCGGGCGCCATCAAGGACGCTCCCGTCATCATCGCAGACGTCATCGCGCACCTAGAAAAGCAAAAGCTACTCGACGATAAGGATATCGTGGGCATCGACACGGGCTTTCGCCAGCTAAACGAGATGACGAAGGGCTTTAAGCACGGCGATCTCATCATCATCGCGGCGCGCCCAGGCATGGGAAAAACGACGATCTGTCTAAATTTGATGAACCACGTGCTGATGCGCGGCGGCGGAGTCGTGTTTTTCTCGCTTGAGATGCCCGCCGAGCAGATCATGCTACGTATGCTAAGCGCTAAAACCTCGATCCCGCTGCAAAACATAATGACGGCCAAAATGGACGACGAGGAGTGGTCGCGCCTAAGCGACGCGTGCGAGGATATGTCTAGTCGCAAGCTTTTCGTCTATGATAGCGGCTACGTAAACATTCACCAGATTCGCACGCAGATGCGCAAGCTCAAGTCCGCCCACCCCGAGATCACGCTGTGCGTCATCGACTACATCGGCCTCATGATGGCGACGTCAAATTTCTCCGATCGCCACCTACAGATCGCCGAAATCTCGCGCGGACTAAAGCTGTTAGCGCGCGAGCTAGACATGCCTATCATCGCGCTTAGCCAGCTAAACCGCAGCCTGGAGTCTCGCGCCAACAAACGCCCGATGCTAAGCGACCTGCGCGAATCAGGCGCCATCGAGCAGGACGCCGATATGATACTTTTCGTCTACCGCGACGAGGTTTACCGCGAGCAGGAGGAGAAAGAAGCCGAGAAAAAGGCGCACGCCGAGGGCAAAGAGTACGTGCGTAAATTTGTCCCTAACAAGATCGAAGAGGACGCCGAAATCATCGTGGGCAAAAACCGAAACGGCCCGGTCGGCACGGTAGAAGTGATATTTCAGAAGGAATTTACGCGCTTTGTCGATAAGAGCTTTGGCGCCGCTCACGTGGCGGAGTTTAACCCAAACGCCTAAAATGCGTCATCTAAGCTCAAATTTTGCAAAAGCCGCAGCGTAAATCTATCTTTGAAAACGCGCGCGAGGTTTATATATTTTGCCTTGCGTGCGCGCTCGTTTTTGCGCTAAATTTGGGCTTTAGCTACTATAAATTTTGCGAATTTAAAGCCCAAAACGGCGTTATCCTGCAAGCTAAAATTTTACAAAACTACGAAAAAACGAACGCAAAAGGCAAAATTTACCGCGTTTTAAAGCTTAAAACGCAGGATTTTAGCTTTTATACGACGGCTCAGGCGGATTTTGACGCGCAGGCAAACGAGCAAATTTTAATCGGCGCCGAAAACAAAAACGTCAAATTTAAAGAGTACCTAAGCGGCTCGTTTTATATGCCTAGTTACGGCGTGACGCAGCTTAGGTACGCCGCGAGCGAGGAGCGAATTTACGATAAAATTTTTGAGTTTATCGCCGCGCAGCACGAAAGCGAAAAAATGACCGAGCTTTTTACCGCGCTATTTCTTGCCGCACCCGTGGGCAAGGAGCTTAGAGCGGATGTAAATTTCTACGGCGTAGCGCACCTGATCGCGATTTCCGGTTATCATTTGGGACTGATTTTTGGGGCGTTATATTTTATTTTGCGCCCGATTTACCGCTATTTTCAGGCGCGATATTTTCCGTATCGAAACGCCAAATTTGACCTCTCGGCCGCGATCTTTGCGGTTTTGTTTTGCTATCTTGCGCTGATTGGCTTCGTGCCGTCCTTTTTGCGAGCGTTTTTGATGAGTTTGCTGGCTCTGTTTTTACTCGCTAGAAACGTGCGCGTCGTTAGCTTTGAGCTTCTTTTTACGGTGATTTGCGCCGCCGTGGCGCTGATGCCTAGTCTGCTTTTTAGCGTCGGATTTTACTTTTCGTGCATGGGCGTGTTTTATATTTATCTTTATTTGCGGCACTTTGGCGAGCGATTTTCAAATTTTACAAACGCTATCTTGCTAAATTTTTGGGTATTTTCGGCGATGATTTTGCCCGTGGTTTACTTTTTCCCGCTCGTTAGCGCGCAGCAGCTAGCCGTCTTGCCGATCACGCCGCTTTTTAGCCTGTTTTATCCGATGAGCGCGCTTTTGCATGCGTTTGGCGCTGGCGGCGCGCTTGATGAATACTTGCTAGAATTTCTCTCGTGGCGCGCAAAGGGGGTAAATTTGAGTGTGCCGTTTTGGCTGTTTTTACTCTATAACGCGCTTAGCCTAGCAAGCGTCAAAAGCAAAATTTTAGCCGCCGTTATCGTGCCGCTAAATTTACTCTGCTTTGCCGCGCTTGTTTAAGCTTCCTTGTCGCTCTCGCCCGCTTTTTCCAGATACGCGCACAGCTTCACGCCGTAAAGAAATATGATCCATGACACGTAAATCCACACGAAAAATAGCAGCACCACCGAAAATGAACCGTAGATGCTAAGATAGGTTTTGTTATTTGCGGCGTAAAAGACGAAGATATTTTTGCCAAGATACCAGATGAGCGAGGCTACAAATGAGCTAAAAAGCGCGTTTTTTAGGGAGATTTGGCGGTTTATCGAGATGAGATACGTCACGCAAAATATCGCCCAGATGATGAGGTACGGGAATATGCTGAGAAAATTTATCCACTTCGTGTAGGCGCTGGAGTTTAGCATATCTTGAAATAAATTTGAGAGATAAAAACTAAGTCCAAGCCCCAAAGGAGCTAGCGTAATAAGCGTCCAATAAGCACTCAGCGAGTTCCAAAATTTGCGGCTTTGCGTGTGCATGATGCGGTTGATGACGTACTCGTAATCGGCAAAAAACATGATCGAAGTAAAGATGATCGCACCAAGTCCGAGGATGCCAAGGCTTGAGCTGTTTTGTAAAAAGGTCTCGATGTAGTTTGAGATCGCGTCTTGGTTTGAGGGCAGTAGCTGGGCAAATATAAATTCCTTGATCTTGGCGTAATAGACGCTAAAGCTTGGCATCTGCGTAAAAAGCGAGAGCGAGATGAGAAGCACGGGGATGATGGAAAGCATCGTGTGAAAGCTCAGGCTCGAAGCGTAGTGCAGCAGCTGCTTGTCTTTGATCTTTAACATCGCCGTAAGCCAAATTTTAAGCGTCTCTTTTATCTTTTCAAATCTTTGTGCAGTCATTTTGATCCTTTGAAATTTTCTTTTGCGGGTCGAATTTTGCAATTTTATTTAACCTTTCGTATATTAGCATTTCGATAAAAATTATATCTCGCTGCGCATAAGGAAAACCTAGTGTAAAATTTTTACGATTTTTTGCGTCCCTTATTTTTAGGATAGGCATCTTTCCTCTCATCTCTTTTTCTAAATAAATGTCTTTTATAGCGATCTTTGTACTAAATTTTAACGGCAGTATCTCCCGCTCTTTTCTTATGCTACAGCTATCTATGATGACGCCTTTTTCCGATAATGGCAATACGCAACTTAGCATCACCGCAAAGCCGAGCGCTATTACAAGTGCCGTTTCTCCGTCCGTCCTGCGCAAAAAGCCGTCTACACACAAGGGATTGCTCGCGTCATAGCATCTAACTTTACCCTCACCTTTGCTAGTTTTTATCCAAGGTTCGTCAAACGCTATCATCGATCCCCAAGATAGAAAAAGAATTACAAATAGAAATTTGCCCGCAGGGCTAGGGCGTACGAGCCATGCACCGTTTTCCGTAGTTTTATAAGATGCCCTGCTTTTAAATAGCACGTCTTTTAAAATAGCGAGCGCTAGTAGTAAGATATTCGCGACAAATACAAAATATAAAAAAATCATCTCTTCGCCTTAAATTTATGTATTTTACAACGATAAATTTAAATTTAAGCTGGGCGGGCGGCGTCTTTGGCTTCCGAGATTTCGACTAGTTTTTTAAATATCAAAGTTTCTAAAAAATCTACGTCTTTTCGCGAATACAAAAACCCGGCGCCAAAACCTCTTTTGCTATTTTCGCCTCTTATTTTGATGATCTTTACGCCCCTTACAAAGGCTATACCGTAAGTCATCTCGTCAAATTTTATCTTTTCGGCGTGTCTAAACGGCAAAACCTCCCACTCTTTGCAGATACCGTCTTTTTCTATCCTAATGCCTTTTTGTATCAGTGTTATAAATGCCAAAAATATGGAGCAAACAACTACGATGTTATTAAGTGTTATTTGAAATTTGTTTTTTTGTAGATATCCGTCAATGCATCTTGGATCGTCTTTTTCAAAGCACATTAGATTTACGCCCTGCGATTTGGCCTCCTGCGAGCAAACTATGTCATCGTGATAAAAACAAGGTATAGGCTTGCCGTTATATTTTTCTAAATGCGACCCTTCGTCAAATAGTCCCATAACGCCAAAGCCTAGACACATTATAAATATCGGTAGTTTTAAAAGCGGATTAGGGGAGATAAGCAAGGCTCCGCGATCGACAGTTTTGTATGATTTATTTTTTATAAAAAGCGGGGCAAGGACGCCGACGCCTACCGCAACGTAGATCATAAATACGGCAAAATCAGCTACGCCTTGCGCCAAATTTACAGCCCCATTTTAAACGGATTTAGGATATTGTTCGGGTCAAACGCCTTTTTGATACTTCTAAAAAGCTCCATCTCGGCGTCCGTAAAGGCAAGCGGCATAAACTCGGCCTTGCTGATGCCGATGCCGTGCTCGCCGCTAAGCGTGCCGCCAAGCTCTACCGCGATCTTAAAAATTTCCTCGATCGCCTTGTGTCCGCTCTCTACCTGCGCCGGGTCGGCTCTATCTACGACCATGACGTTGGTGTGTACGTTGCCATCGCCAGTGTGGCCAAAGCACGGCACCTGCACGCCGTATCTTTCTGCCACGTCGCCGATACGCTCAAGCAGCTCCGGCAGCTTTGAGCGCGGCACCGTGATGTCTTCGTTTAGCTTTAAATTTCCGTAGATATTTATCGCCTGCGAGCAGTTGCGGCGGGCAAACCAGATGTCGTTTCGCTCACTCTCGTCTTTGGCGCGTCTAAATTCGCTAGCGCCGTTTTCTCTAAACACTCGCTCTATCGTGGCGAGATCCTGCTCCAGGCCGTCTAAAACGTCGCCGTCTACGTCGGTGATGAGCAGCGCGCCCGCATCTTGGGGTAAGCCTTTGTTAAATTTAGTCTCGACCGCGCGTATGCAAAGCGCGTCTAAAAACTCCATGGCCACCGGCGTCACGCCTGCTGCCATCGTCTTATAAACGGCGTTCATCGCGGCGTTTACGCTAGGGAAAATTCCCATCGCCGTTTTTCTAAATTTAGGCTTTGCGATGAGTTTTAGCGTGATCTCGGTTATTACCGCTAGCGTGCCCTCGCTGGCGATGAGGATGCCTGCGATATTGTATCCCGCGACGTCTTTTATCGTGCGTTTGCCGGCGCGGATCACTTCGCCGTTAGGTAGCACGGCTCGCAGCGCCATGACGTAGTCTTTGGTGATGCCGTATTTTGCCGCGCGCATGCCGCCGGCGTTTTCGCTCACGTTGCCGCCTAGCGTCGAGTACTCCTGGCTGGCGGGATCTGGCGGGTAGAAAAGGCCTAGCTTCTCGGCTTCGCGCTGTAAATTTATATTTATACAGCCCGGTTGCACGACGGCAACCATATTTTGCATGTCGATTTCTAGGATTTTATTCATATGCTTTTCAAAAGCAAGCACCACGCCGCCCTCGTGCGCTAGCGCCCCACCTGTAAAGCCGCTACCTGCGCCCCTAGGCACGATTATGATTTTATTTTCGTTGCAGTATTTTAAAATCTCGCTAATGTCGCTCTCGTCTCTAGGGAAAAGCACGCCGTCAGGCAAATGGCGCTTTCTAGTAGCGTCGTAGCAGTAGGCTATCCTGTGCGCGTCGTCGAAGTAGGCGTTATCGGCGCCTAGTAAATTTGCAAAAAATTTAGCGTGTTTATCAAGCATCATTTCTCTTTCAAAAGAGCTTTGTAGTGGCGGTCAAAGTCGCTGATCTGCTCCGAGCCCCATTTCCAAAATACCGTATCAATGTCCTTGACGCGAGTGTAGAAAGGCAGCTGGTAGTATTTGACCGCGCCGCTTTGGAAGCGTTTTAACGGCTCGAAACTCTGGCAGTCGGCAAAAAGCGCTTCGTTGTTCATAGCGATGAAAATAAGCCCGGCAGCGCTTTGAGAGCACATTTTGCGAAAATCGTCGCGGCTAGGGTTTGGCTTATACTCGTAGCTTAGGTACGAGCCCACGATATCGGGGTGGATAAAGGTGATGTCTTTAAACGCGTTCGTTACTTCGGCGTAAATTTCTTTGTTCGGTACGACGATGAGCGAGCGGTTGTAGAGGTAGTTTAGGATGATCTCGTCGCCGCTTTTAGGCAAAATTCCCGGTATCGGCAGGGCTTTTTGCGCTAACGTGTCAAATACCTCGAATCGCACCTTTGCAAAGCCGCCGCCTTTTTGCGTGACGACCGCGCGAGCGATGATTGAGCTTTGAGAGCCTTCAAATTTATGCATCACGACGCCGCTACTACCTACGACGATATCTGAGTTGTCTATGATTGTGCCTACGCCCTCATCCACGCTTATTAGCGGGGCCTTGTACTCTCTCATCGAAAACTCGGCCGCAAAGCTAAGGCAAGCCGCCGCTAAAAATAAAAGAAATTTTTTCAAAATTTATCTCCTGAAAGTTTGAAATTTTAGCGCTCATTATATCTGAAACTGGCTTAGTTTTGCAAAATGTAAGTAATTTTCGAGTAAAATACGGCTTTTAAATCAAGGGATTTTATGAAGAAATTTTCATTAGCTTTACTGCTGGCGGTAAATTTATTCGCCGCCGCGCCTATACAACCTACCGTCCAGGAGCTTAGCTGGCCTAGCGGAGATACGTTTTTAACTTTTTTGGAGAAAAATTCCATCCCCCTTTCTCTTTATTATGATATGGATTCGGACGATAAGGAGTTTGTAAGCGAGATAAAAGCGGGCATATCGTATCAAATTTTAAGAGACGAAAAAGGCGGGATAAGCCAGGTGCTAATCCCAGTAAACGAAGAACTTCAAGCGCAAATTTATAAAGACGAAGAGGGTAAATTTAAATTTCAGCTCTCATCGATTTCGTATCAGACTTATAGGCGCGTGCTTAGTATGCCGATCGTCTCGAATCCTTCGCAAGATATACTAGAAGCTACGGGTAGCGCGGCGCTAGCGCATGGATTTTATCTAGCTATGAGGAGCGAAGTGGGTGCTAAAGAGTTTACGAAGCTAAAAAAAGGCGACAGGCTGGCGATGGAATACACGCAAAAGATGAGACTGGGACGCACGTTCGGCGCTCCTGAGATATACTGGGCGACGATTGAAATCAGTGGCAAAAAATACACGGTTTATAAATACGAAAACAAATACTACGACAAAAGCGGCAAGAAAAACGATAAATTTTTGCTAACTAGACCGATCGCAAACGCTCGTATTACCTCGCCTTTTACGCCCAAGCGCTATCATCCGATACTAAAGCGCTATAAGGCCCATCTAGGCGTGGACTACGGCGCTCCTAAAGGCACTCCGATAAAGGCCGCAGGCGAGGGTACGGTTAAATTCGTCGGTACTAAAAGCGGCTACGGCAAGGTAGTAATACTAGGTCACACTAGCGGTTACGAGACGCTATATGCGCACACTAGCGGCTTTGCTAAAGGTATAAAAAGCGGAGTAAAAGTTAAGCAAGGTCAGCTCATCGCATATGTAGGAAACACGGGCATGAGTACGGGTTCGCACCTGCATTTCGGCGTTTATAAAAATGGTAACGCTATAAACCCGGAGACCGAGATAAAGGTAGCTAAAAGCGTATTTGCCTTAAATGAAAGCGCTAAATTTCAAAAATATATAAAACAGTTTGAAAACAAGATAAAAGAGTATGCCAACAAGGATGAAATCCCTGAAAAAGAGCAAAAATTTGATGCGGCGATGGACTGGGAGCATCCTATAACCGAGCCAAAAGCAGACGTAAATTTGACGATGACGGACGCAAATTCTACCTTTTCTAGCAGAGATTTAAATTTAACTACGGAGACGAAAAGGGCAGAAGAAAATTTAACTAACATCGGCTCTTTAAAAACAGATATAAATTTGACAAAAGAGACAAAGGGTGACAACAAGGAAGACAATGCGACCAAAACCGAAGCAAATTTGACGAGCGAGCTCGCAAGCGGCAGCGACGATGCAAATTTGACGGACTCAAATTTAACTAAAACAGAGTCAAATTTGACCGTGCAGCCTAAATCCGAAAGCAATTCGTCCGAGATCAAAACGGACGCGAACGAAACGGCAAATTTAGCCGCAGCAAAATCTGCAAAATCGGAGTCAAATTTGACCTCTGCAAAAGCGTCAAACAAGGCGGCAAGCAAGACTGAGCCAAAAAAATCAAGCAAAGAGGCGAAAAAATCTGAGTCAAATTCGTCCGCTAAAAATAAAGACAAAACAAAACAGACGGATAAGAAAAAGGACAAAACAAATAAAGAAACCAAAACCGAGTCCAAAAAGAAAAAAGACGTAAACGCCAGCAAAGATAAGTCTAAAAAGCAAAAAGATGCCGCCGATAAAAAGGCTAAATCAAAAGGCAAAACCGCCGAGTCAAGCGACAAAAAGAAGTAAATGATGGAAGAAAACGAGCAATTAAACGAAGCCAAAGAGCTGCTAGACTCGCACCTAAACGAGACGATCGATAAGGAACTAAGCCCCGCCGACCTCGCCCAGCACCTAAAAACGCTTAAAAAGCACGATGAGGAGCTATTTGGCGAATACCTCGAAAAGCTAGATCCCGAGATCCTGGGCGACGTAGCGATCGAGATGCCAGATCACATGCTAAAGGACGTGATCGAGCAGATACCAAGCGACAAGATCATCGAGGCGATCGAGGAGCTGGAGAGTGACGATGCGGCCGAGCTTTTGGAGTATATCGAGGAGATCGACGAACAAAAGGCGAAGGAGCTCTTTGACGGCCTGGATAAGGACGATCAGGAGGAGATTTTACGTATCCGCAGCTACGACGAGGGCGAAGCGGGTGCGTTCATGCAGACGGAGCTTTTTAGCGCGCATATCGACGAGCAGCTAAAAACGGCGGTCGAGCGGTTAAGGCGCGAGAAGGAAGAGGGCAAACTAGAAAACGTCTCGCAGCTTTTTATCACCGATAAAAAGGGTGTTTTGCTCCATGCGGTGCCGCTTGAGGATCTGATACTATTTGACTTTAACCAAACTTTAAGAGAGATCATCGCAAAGAGCGAAGAGGATAAGTATAAACCAAACGTGGCCGTAGATAACGAGCCTATCGAGACGGTCGTAGAAACGGTCGAAAACTACGATATGAACTCGATCGCGGTCGTCGATAGCAAGGGTTATTTGCTAGGTCGTATCACAACAGACGACATCCACGACTTTATAAAAGAGAGCGCCACGGAGCAAATTTATAACCTAGCCGGCGTCGACGACGAGGCTGAGGAAGAGGATACGAGCCTGGTTAAGGCCACTCGCGCACGCGCCGTTTGGCTACTTATAAATTTATTTACCGCGCTTATTAGTTCATCGATCATCGGGCTTTTTGACGAGACGATAGCTAGCTACGTAGCACTTGCGGTGCTTATGCCAATCGTCGCATCCATGGGCGGAAACACCGGCACGCAGGCGCTTACGGTTACGGTGCGCCGACTAACTCTGGGAGAGATCGAGTTTAAAAACGCCGCCGTCGCGCTAAAACGCGAGGTAGGCATCGCGCTCATAAACGGGCTAACCTTTGCGTTTTTGATGGGCATTATCGCTGCGCTGTGGTTTAACCGCCCGATGCTAGGCGTAGTTATCGGCGCTTCGATGCTGATAAATTTGTTTTTCGCGGGATTTTTCGGTACTTTGATACCGCTAAGCTTAAAAAAATTTGACATCGATCCCGCCGTCGGCTCGGCCGTACTGCTTACCACCGTTACCGATACGGTCGGCTTTTTTAGCTTTTTAGGACTGGCAAAATGGATACTTCTGTAAAAAATATCAAAATAGAAAATTTAACCGCCCCGCGCTACGTAAAGCCGTATCAAATTTCCTTTGATCTGTGCGAAAAGTCCGTCAGATGGGAGTGTATCAAGGCTCACGATAGCGTCTCGGTACTGCTTTATCACGAGGACAAGGACGCGTTTTTGCTGGTTAAGCAGTTTCGCCCCGCCGTTTGGTTTAATCTGCAAGAAGGGCGCGAGCTAAATTTGACGCAAAAGG
>CALISV010000286.1 GCA_938041615.1 uncultured Campylobacter sp.
TTTATCTGCTTTACCTGCGCGCCAGTGCTTTGGGCGTTTGCTTGCTCGTAGCTAAAAACCGCCTCATACTGCGCGCCAAAGTCAAAAACCTCGCGCGAAAAAACCGCAAACTGCTTGGACGAAAATTTGGAGTTTATGTCGTTGGTGCTCGTGATGACGTGCAAATTTTGGATCTTTCGCCCGTCTTTAAATATCTCGAAATCTTTAAATTTAACCTCGCCCGCGTTTGCGTTAAACTCGATACTGACGGGATTTGCCGTGATCTTGCACTCGGGAAATGGGTCCGGAATCTCGCCGCTAAAATAAGGCGTTACCGCGGTAGCGTCCGGAAATTTGACGTAGGGCTTCATAGAGCCCGTGAAGTTGTCAAATTTAGCGTCTTTGATTTTTAGATTTTTATCGGCGCAGACGTTGGTATAAAACCGTCCTGCGCCAGTATCGCTCGCACCCCTAGCGCAAAAGCCGTTTAACCGCGAGTTACCCATCTCAAATACGAAGGCGTTAAATTTGTCTTTGGACGCGAGCGCGTAGCCGACCTCATCGACGCTCAAATTTAAAAACGCAAATCGGTGATAGATCGCCGAAAACAGCCCGTCCACCGCCTCCCTAAAGTCGCTTTTATAGGCGATATTTTCAAGCACTAGAGTTGATTTGTAGCCTACGGCTAGGGCTCTATCGGCTGGAGTCGCGCCGCTAAATTTCACCCGTCCCGCCGTCTCGTCGTGCCCCATGTATTCGTTTTGGGCGCTGTATTCGGCGTGATTTTTAGCGGCCTGGCTTAAAATTTGATTTGGTTTTAGACCAGAGAGTCCGGAGCCGCGGCGGTACTCGTTTAGATACGCGACTGCGTCTGAATCGGGAACGAAAGAAAACTCGGGCTGCTTGGCGGACTTTAGCGCGGAGCTTTGACTCTGTCCGCCCAAGATATCGCAACCGGAAAGAAAAAAGGCGCAGGCTAAAAGGCTAAATTTAAGCTCGCGTTTTATAGGGTAAAATTTCAATCCCGCGCCCTTTAAATTTAAGCCTTAGGCCCTGCTTTTGCGTATTCCACGCCCTCTTTTACGTCCTCGTAGCGTTTAAAATTCGCCTCAAACATGCTCGCTAGTTTATCGCGAGTCGCGACGTATTCGCTCTTGTTTTCCCACGTGTTGATAGGATTTAGCAGCTTCGTCTCGACGCCTGCGAGCTCTTTTGGGATCGCTAGGTTAAATTTCTCAAAATTTTCAAATTCGCACTTTTTGATGCTGCCGTCAAGGATCGCGTTTATGCATGCACGCGTGGCTTTGATGCTCATTCGCTTGCCCACGCCGTACGCGCCGCCGCTCCAGCCTGTGTTTACGAGATAGACGCTGACGCCATGTTTGTCGATCTTTTCGCCCAGCAACTTAGCGTAAACGGTCGGGTGTAGCGGCATAAACGGCTCACCAAAGCACGCGCTAAATGTCGCCACGGGCTCGGTGATGCCGCGCTCGGTGCCTGCGACTTTGGCCGTGTAGCCGCTTAGGAAATAATACATCGCCTGCTCTTTAGTAAGCTTTGCGACCGGCGGCAAAACGCCGAATGCGTCGGCTGTTAGGAAGATGATGTTTTTGGGATGGCCGCCCGCAGAGCTTGGCTCGTAGTTATCGATGTGATAGATCGGGTAGCTGACGCGGGTGTTTTCGGTCTTACTGCCGTCTTTGTAGTCCACGACGCCCGCCTCGTTGGCGACCACGTTTTCAAGCAACGCGTCGCGTTTGATCGCGGCGTAAATTTCAGGCTCGCTGCTCGGGTCTAAATTTATGCACTTCGCGTAGCAGCCGCCCTCGAAGTTAAATATCCCCTCATCGTCCCAGCCGTGCTCATCATCGCCTATTAGCTTGCGGTTTGGATCGGTCGATAGCGTCGTTTTGCCCGTACCGCTTAGGCCGAAAAATAGCGCCGTGTCGCCATCTTTACCCACGTTTGCCGAGCAGTGCATACTTAGCTTGCCCTCAAGCGGCAGCCAGTAGTTCATCATAGAAAAAATTCCTTTTTTCATCTCGCCGCCGTACCACGTGCCGCCGATAACCGCGACGTTTTCCTCGACGTTAAAGATAACGAAAACGTCGGAGTTTAGCCCCTGCTCTTTGCACTCTTCGTTTTTGCATTTGCACGCGTTATAGACGACGAAATCAGGGCTAAATTTAGCTAGCTCCGCCTCGCTTGGACGGATGAACATATTTTTAACAAAATGCGCCTGCCACGCGACTTCGGTTACGAAACGAACCGATTTTTTGCTCTTTTCGCTCGCGCCGCAAAATGCGTCTTGGATAAAGATTTCCTTGCCGCTTAGCTGGGCTTTGGCTTTGGCTAAAAGCTTATCGAAAAGCTCTTTTGAGATGGGCTGATTTACCTTGCCCCAAGCGATGTATTTTTGGCTCGGGTCTTGCTTTACGAAGTACTTATCCTTTGGGCTGCGACCCGTAAAGATGCCCGTATCGACCATAAAAGTGCCGTTACTTGACACGCGTCCCTCGCCCATCGCCTTTTCAAGCTCGAAAAGCTCGTCGTAGCTTAGGTTGTGGTTGATTTTTTTGATAT
>CALISV010000287.1 GCA_938041615.1 uncultured Campylobacter sp.
GTTCTTTAATAACAGTACAGTAAGAGAGACTGCCTAAAAATTTAGAAAAAATACACTAAATTTTACATACTTTTATATGTATTTAGCCTTTTCTTTGCTTTATTATATAGACCACGCTTATTACTGCAACAACAGCCAAAAGAGCGATCGTGATTATTAAAAGTGTCTGTTTATCAGGATTTGAGCCTAAAAAATAGCCAACTCCAAGTAAAACAGCACACCAAATCCCAGCGCCAAGTGTGGTAAATAAGCAAAATCTAAAAATGTTCATCTTAGCAAGTCCGGCTGGTAGGCTTATGTATTGACGAATGCCAGGAATTAGACGTGAGTTAAATGTAGAAATTTCACCGTGTTTATTGAAAAATGCTTCAAATTTATCCATTTTTTCGTGAGTGATTCCCACAAATTTGCCGTATTTTAAAACGATATCACGCCCAAAAAAATAGCAAAGATAATAGTTAAAAATAGCGCCAAGTAAGCTACCAAGCGTACCTGCAAGAAAGGCCAAAATTAAACTCATTTCACCTTTATGTGCCAAATAGCCAGCCGGTATCATCGCGACCTCGCTTGGAAATGGGAAAAACGAACTCTCTAAAAACATCATCAAAAATATGCCCGCATATCCCCACTCGCCGACGGTTTGGACGATAAAATTTATAAAATCGCCTAGCATTTTTCTCCTTAAATTTAAAATTATGATTTTAGCAAACTACGGTAAATTTTAGCTTTATACGGGCGTCATTTGGGGCTAGGGTCGTCTGCGGCGGTTAAATTTGACGGCACTACGGGCGAGTTTTAAATTTGATTGCAGGATAAATTTAGAAGATAAAGATTTGGGTTTTGCCCGCGCCTTGATAAGGTTTTGTGGAGGATTGTCGAGTTAAAAAAATGAGTCGCGGTCAAATTTGAGCTCTAAATTTAACCGCGTCAGTTTGAGAGTCAAATTTGACGCCAAAACCCAAATTTGACTCAAATTTTATCGGCCGACTTTAAAATCGGCCAAAAACTTTCGGCCTGCGCTAAAACGCAAGCGGCGCGTAATCAAAATACCGGCAGGATCGCTCCGTCGTATCTTTTTAGGATAAACTCTTTCGTCTCGGGGCTGGTTGCGGCTTTAACGAGCGCCTTGATTTTCGGGCTGTTTTCGTTGCCTGCTTTGACCGCGATGATGTTGGCGTACGGGCTTTCGGTACCTTCGATAGCTAGCGCGTCTTTTTTAGGATTCATGCCGATATCAAGGACGAAATTCGTGCTTATAGCGGCAAGATCGACTTCATCTAGCGTGCGAGGTATCTGCGCGCCCTCGAGCTCGACGAAATTTAGGCGCTTTGGATTTTTCACTATATCTTTTGGCGTGGCTAGTTCGGCGCTCTTATCTAGCTCGATGAGGCCGGCTTTTTGCAGGATGTTTAGAGCGCGGTTGCCGTTAGTCGGATCGTAGGCGATCGCGACTTTAGCGCCGTCTTTTAGCTCGCTTAGACTCTTTATCTTTTTTGAGTAAAAGCCCAGCGGCTCGAGATGTATCGCCGCGGCAGTTATCAGAGTCGTGCCTTTGGTTTCATTGTGATTTTTTAGATACGGCCAGTGCTGAAAGAAATTCGCGTCCAAATCGCCGTCTTGCGTCGCTAAATTCGGGATCGAGTAGTCGTTTATCTCTTTGATGACTAGATCGTAGCCCTCTTTTGCTAGGACAGGTTTGATAAACTCCATGATTTCTGCGTGAGGTACAGGCGAGACGGCTACTACGATAGTGTAATCTTTATCTGCTGCATAGAGGTTAAAGGCTAGCGCCAAACTTGCTAAAATTTTAAAAACTTTCATTGTATTTTCCTTTTTTGTTTTGAAAAACGGCGCTAAAAAGGTAAAAGCTTTTACGCCGTT
>CALISV010000288.1 GCA_938041615.1 uncultured Campylobacter sp.
CTTTTCTGAAAACCTCAATGAAGGTAGTGCCGATGATTTTGCGTTTTTGCTCGGGATCGACCACCCCTTTTAGCCTGCTTAAAAATAGCTCGCTAGCATCGATCACGTCTAAGCTCACGCCGAGTTTGAGCCTAAACATCTCCTCTACCGCCTTGCGCTCGCCAGTGCGGAGCAGTCCGTTATCGACGAAAACCGCTATTAGGCTCTGCGGCACCGCATGCGCCAAAAGCGCCGCTACGACCGAACTATCCACGCCGCCACTTACCGCGCAAAGCACTTTGGCGCTGCCTACGCGTTCTTTTATTTTGATCATCTGCTCTTTGGCGAAGCTACCCATATTCCAAGTGCTGGTTATTCCGCAGATCTCTTTAGCGAAATTTTTTAAAATTCTATCGCCGAACTCGCTGTGGCAGACCTCGGGGTGAAACTGCAGCGCGTAAATTTTACGGATCTCGTCGCCGAATACGCACCACTCACTCTCATCCGAGCTTGCCATCACCTCAAAGCCCTCCGGCAGGCTCTCGACCTTGTCCGAGTGGCTCATCCAGACAGTAGAGTTATCCTCCACGCCGCCAAATAGCCTGCTAGCGCGAAGCAGTTTCAAAGAGGCTTTGCCATACTCTTTTTTACCCGCAGGCACGACGCTGGCGCCAAATTTATGCGCGATGAGCTGCATACCGTAGCAGATACCTAAAATTGGAATTCCAAGCTCAAAAATTTCATCGTCGCAAAAATACGCATCCTTGGCGTAAACGCTAGCGGGTCCGCCGCTTAAAATAAGGCCTTTAGGGTTTTTTGCTTTTATCTTATCGATCGGCGCGTCGTATGCGATCAGCTCGGTGTAAACGCCTTGTTCGCGCAAGCGCCTAGCGATCAGCTGGGTGTATTGGGAGCCGAAGTCCAGCACTAAAATGTCTGCCGTTTGCATGAAATTCCTTTGTAAAAATTTTTAAAAGTATAACAAAGCAAAGCTAAAAGTAGGCTATTTATCGCGTAAAATTCTAACGCTGCCTTTCGTGTCGTTTGTTTTGTTGCCATCCGCGGCGGATGCCTTTGCGTTCGCGGTTTGCTCATCCGCGTCCGAGTAAAAAGGCGGCGCTTTATATCCGCAGCCGCTAAGCAAAACTAAGATAAAAAATGCTAAAATCCGCTTATGGAAAATGCAAGAGAAATAATAGCTCATATCAGAAAAGATCCTTTATATGCCAAGATGCGAGAAAGAGGCGAGTTTTTAGCGATTTTGCCGCTTAGTTGGCAAAGGCTGATCGCTTTCATCTACGTCAAAGATGGCATTTTGATGATAGCCGCGAAACACCCGGCGGGGCTTTGCGAACTAAAACGCGATAGTAATATAAATTTAATAAAAGACGTATTAAAGCGCTTCGTAGCCGCTAGAGAGACGGCGGAGCTTTGCGGCGTGCGTGAGATAAAATTTTTTGTCGCAGATAGAGTAATGAGCAGAAGAAGGGCGCAAATTTATAAAGCTCATTTGTACCGGGACGGCGAAGCTTTATCTTTGGAGTGCGCAAAGGGAGAGTTTGAAAACAAAATCCAAGATCCGCAAATTTATAAAATTTTTGAAGAGATAAGAGGGCTGATCCTTGCTAATAGAGGAGATTAAGAGCCTGCCTGCCGCACCCGGCGTGTATCAATACTTCGATGCCGCGGGCAAGCTACTATACGTCGGCAAGGCAAAAATTTTAAAAAATCGCGTCAAAAGCTACTTTTCTTTTACGCCCGCTCTCGCTCCGAGCCCTCGCCTAAGCGCGCGCATCGCCAAGATGATAAGCGAGGCGGTGCATTTAGAATACATCGTAACGCCCAGCGAGAGCGACGCGCTGATACTAGAAAACTCCTTCATCAAGCAACTACGGCCAAAATACAACATCTTATTGCGCGACGACAAGACCTATCCATACATCTACGTAAATTTGGACGAGGATTTCCCGCGCTTTGAGATCACGCGCAAGATCGTCCGAGGTAAAAACGTCAAGTATTTTGGCCCATATTTTCGCGGCGCGCGCGAGCTTTTGGATGCGCTTAGGCTGAGCTTTAAGCTCGTGCAAAGCAAAAGCGCACTCAAAGCCACGGGCGCGTACTTGCCCTATCAGATCGGCTATTCAGAAGCTCCTCTCATCAGCAAAATTTCGCCCGCAGACTACGCTAAGGTCGTAGAGGGCGCGATCGCAGCGCTAAATAATCCTCTTTCTATGCTGCCAAAGCTCGTAAATTTGATGAGCAAATACGCCCAAAACGAAAACTACGAGCAAGCCGCTCTAGTGCGCGATAAGATCAACGCGATCAAGGATCTAGACGTCAAAATCGAGGTCGATCTGGCTAAACTTGAAGATTTTGAGGTTTTTGCCGTGGGCGCGGAGCAAAATTTGCTTTGCGCGGTGCGTTTTAGCGTTCACGGCGGCAAAATCAGCGGCGTGTATCAAAACATTACGAACGCCAAAATGAGCTCGCAAGGCGATCTAAACGACGCGTACAAGCAAATAGTTTTAGAGAGCTTTCCCGCTGGCGCGCCCGTCGTGAGCGCGAAAATTTACACGCTAGAAGCATTTGAGGACGTAAGTCTCGTAGAGGAGATATTGACCGCTCGACACGGCCGTAAATTTAGCATCTCCGTGCCTAAAATCGGCGAGAAAAAGCGCATCTGCGAGATGGCGCTAACAAACGCGCAGGTCTTTATCCAAAAATACCTAAAAACCCACGACGACGCGTTTTTGGACGAGCTAAAGGAGTATTTCGGCCTAGCCTGCGCACCGCATGTCATCGAAACCTTTGATAACTCGCATATGTTCGGCGCGGCCGCGGTCGGCGCGATGGTGCGCTTTGAGCACGGAAACTTCGCCAAGGAGCACTACCGCCACATGCACCTCTCCCACGCAAACGACTACGATCAGATGCGCGAGTATCTAACTAGCCGCGCGCTTAAATTTGACGAGCTTGCAGCGCCCGATCTGTGGCTCATCGACGGCGGAACGGCTCTGCTAAACTTGGCGGAGGAAATAATCTGTAGCGTCGGAGCAAACGTCGATATAATCGCCATTTCTAAAGAAAAGATCGACGCTAAAGCCCACCGCGCAAAGGGAGCTGCGAAAGATAAAATTTGCACGAAGGGCGGGATTTTTTCGCTGCCTACGGACGATAAAAAGTTGCAGTTTTTTCAGCGCCTGCGCGATGAAGCGCACCGCTTTGCGATCTCGTTTCACCAAAAGAGCAAACGCAAGCTCGATCTACAAAGCTCAAAGCTGCTGGGCTTGG
>CALISV010000289.1 GCA_938041615.1 uncultured Campylobacter sp.
AGCGCGGCAAGAAAGCCAAATTTTGCTCTAGCGGCCATTTCGTTCGAGTTTCGCCCAAAAATCGTAACCAAAAGCGTAATACCCATAATAGCGCAAAACGTACCAATGGCTATTTGCGGTGTTTCCATAAAATTTATTTGATTGTATCCCAGAGAGTTGCTTATGTACTCTAAGTAGTTAAAATTTATCTTAACCGAGCTAAAATCAAACATGCCTTTTAGCACTTTCATCGCGCTATCTAGGTCTCTGGCGCGGAAAAATATCCAAGTGATATTTATAAAGTTAAACGTTATAAACCAGGCTAGAAATTTATTCATCGGGCGAAAATGCGCGCCGTAAAATCTGCAAATCATCATCGCAAACCCGTGTAGCGCGCCCCAGATGATAAACATCCAGCCCGCTCCGTGCCAGAGTCCGCCTAGCAAAAACACCGCAAAAACGTTAGCGTAAGTGCGGTATTCGCCTCTGCGGTTACCGCCTAGCGGGATATAGATGTAGTCGCGTAAAAATCTCGAGAGCGTCATATGCCATCTGTGCCAAAAGTCTTGGATATTTAGCGCTTTGTAGGGGGAGTTGAAATTTATTGGCAGGACAATGTTAAACATATATGAAATGCCGATCGCCATATCGGTGTAACCGCTAAAGTCAAAATATAGCTGAAAAGTGTAGCTAATGCTCGTGATCCACGCCTCGCTCATACTAAGCGTAGGGTAAACGTCAAATCCGTGAATAGCAAATCTAGCGAAAAAATCGGCCACTACGACCTTTTTAAAAAGTCCAATCGAAAATAAAAAAAGTCCGATACTTAAATTTTTATAGTTTATGCGCTTTAAGCGTAAATTTGCAAACTGCGGCATCATCTCGGCGTGGTGGATGATAGGACCGGCTAAAAGATGCGGGAAATACGTAACGAAAAGCGCGTAGCGAAGGAAGCTGGGCTCTTTTACTTTTTCATGGTAGCAATCCACTAAAAACGCTATTTGCGTAAAGGTAAAAAAGCTGATGCCAAGAGGCAAAACGACGTTGGTCTGAGCGTTGGGGATACGGTCGGTCACCGCGCTGAAGGCGCGACG
>CALISV010000290.1 GCA_938041615.1 uncultured Campylobacter sp.
TTTGCAAATTTTACTGGCCGAGACCCGCACCGCGAAAATGCTAAATTTGACCTCGTCAAATTTGACGCGAGATAAATTCGCGATATTTTAAAGCTAGAGATAAAATTTGACTCAAAAATAGCTCTATTGGGACGGTCGGCGCTACGAAATTTTTAAAAAGATTATTTCGCCGGCAGCCCGAACTAGCGCGCCAAAAGCTCAGATTTGAGCCTACAAAAGATAAAATTTATCCGTAAAAATCTACGAATTTAAGTTTTAGTTCGGTAAAATTAGATAAAAATTTTATAAAGGTTAATCGTTATGAGAGGTTACAAAATCTTTTCGGGCACCGCAAATCCGGCGTTTTCAAAGAAAATTTCGCACTATTTATCGCTTCCGCTTAGCGAAGCTACGATCAAGCGCTTTAGCGACGGCGAGATCAGCGTACAGATCGGCGAGAGCGTGCGCGGCAAGGATATTTTCATCGTCCAGCCTACCTGCGCGCCTGCAAACGTAAATTTGATGGAGCTTTTGATCCTAACCGACGCGCTTAAGCGCAGCTCGGCTAGCTCGATAACGGCGGTGGTGCCGTATTTCGGCTACGCGCGCCAAGACCGCAAGGCCGCTCCTCGCGTGCCTATCACGGCAAAACTCGTGGCAAATATGATGCAAACTGCAGGCATCGACCGAGTTGTCACGATCGACCTTCATGCGGGCCAAATTCAGGGCTTTTTCGACATCCCGGTCGATAACCTCTACGGTTCGATCATCTTTAACGACCACATCAAAAACAAAAATCTCAAAAATCCTATCATCGCTAGCCCCGATATCGGCGGCGTCGCGCGCGCTAGAAGCGTCGCAAAAGCCCTAAATCTCGACATCGTCATCGTCGATAAACGCCGCGAAAAAGCTAACGAGAGCGAAGTAATGAACGTGATCGGCGACGTGGCGGGCAAGGACGTGATCCTGGTCGATGATATGATCGACACGGGCGGCACGATAGTAAAGGCGGCTAAGGTCTTTAAGGAACGCGGCGCAACCTCGGTGATGGCGTGCTGCACGCATGCGGTGCTTTCTGGCAAAGCATACGAAAACCTAGCAGATAGCGCGCTAGATGAGCTAGTGGTGACCGACACGATACCGCTACGCGAGGAAAACGAAAAGATAAAAGTGCTCAGCGTCGCTCCGATTTTTGGCGAAGTGATCAGACGCGTGTATCACAACGAAAGCGTAAATTCGCTATTTGATTGATTTTAGGCGGCTCTATTGCCGTTATTTTGATAAAGATTACCCCTTGGCGGCGTATGCGGTAAGCGTGCGCCGTTTTAAATTTATACCTATCTTGAGGCGTCAAATTTAACTCTCTATTTACGACTCTCAATTTATACCAAAAACATTCACGACGTAAAGATGCGGGTCGTGCCGATCAAATTTGATCGCGTCAAATTTGCTCAAAAAAGACTAAAATTAAACGTAACTTTTCACGTTTTTTTCACGGAGTGAAAAGTGAAATAATTTATATTATTTTGGTTAATTTTGTAATCTTGAATTTAATCCCCAAAGCCCTTAAAATCGGTATTTATCGCTAAAATAGAACTTAAATTTATATAGCTTTAAATTTGGAGAAATTTTGAAATAAAACTTAATGATAAAGGCGAAATTTAAAAGTTATTCACATGCGGCACGGCGGTAAAATTTGAATCGAAATTTAAAAAAGCGAGCCGGGAAGCCAGGCTCGCAAAAGGCATCAGTGCTCGCCCTTGTGCAGGAAATAAAGCCCCAAACAAAGCGCCAAAATCGAGGCCGCGAGATAGGTCATCTCAAGCGGAGTGGTGAAATTTGCGTGCAAAACGCGTTGGAAAAAGTTAACGATAAGCACCATGATGATGACTTTGCCCAGTTTATCCTTGAGCTCGTCTAGCGAGTGCACCTCGAGGACTTTGCTCTGTTTGGACTGCTTGAGCTCCTCGATCTCGGAGATAAACAGCTCGTAAATGCCGAAGCTAAAGATGTAAAGCACGAGCGCCATGAGATAAAGGTCGATCGCTCCAACGATCTTGCCGACGACGTCGGAGTGGAAGTTCTCCGGGTGAAAATCGCCGAAAAAGTAGTGATAAACGGCGACGAATACCTTGCCCACGTCGTAGCTAGCGATGACGAAAAGCACGATCGCGCCGAGCAAGCCGAACACTACTGGCAGGAGTGTGAAGTTGTTGCTAAAGAGCAGGATTTTTTCAAAAGCTTTACGCATTAATTTCCTTTGTTTAAAAATAAAACGCGTATTTTATAATATTTTCCTTAAAGCTAGGACGTTGAGCAAGCACTAGTCTGGCAGGAATTTGAGTCGGTGTGTGAGGCTTGGGTTGTTATCGGGCGGGGTTAAATTTGAGTTCGTTAAATTTGATCGCATAAATTTGACGGTACTGTTTGCTTGCGGCGATTTGCGCCGTAAAGATGCTGGTAAATTTAAGCGTCAAATTTAAAAAGCTAGTAGAAAATTCGTATCGGAAAAACTCGATTTTATATTTTAAGATAATCAAATTTTAGCCGAATTTACGCCAAATAAAAGCGCAAATTCGGCAAATTTAAAAAACGCGGACGGGCTACTCCTGCATCTCTATCCATTTTTGCGCGATTCTCACGGCATTGGTCGCCGCTCCCACGCGGATCTGGTCGGCGCTGCACCATAGATGCAGGACGTTTTTGCGGTAGTTATCCACTCTGATACGTCCGACGTAGGTTTCGTTGGTGTCGCTTGAGATGCTTGGCATCGGGTATTTTTTAGCGGCCGGCTCATCCACGACCACGATGCTAGGCGCTTTGCGCAGGACTTCGCGAGCGGCTGCGGCGTCTACGTCTCTATCAAAATGAATCGTGATTGCCTCGGAGTGGCTGCGAAGCACCGGCACGCGCACGCAGGTCGCGCTCACTTCCATATTTTTGTGGAGGATTTTTTGGGTCTCGTTGACCATTTTCATCTCCTCTTTGGTGTAGTCGTTGTCCAAAAATACGTCGATGTGCGGGATGACGTTAAACGCTAGCTGGTGCGCGAAGACTTTCGGCTTGCACTCATCAAGCTTAAACTCGAAAAACTTTTGCAGCTGTACGACTAACTCCTCCATGCCCTCTTTGCCCGCGCCAGAAGCCGCCTGATAGGTCGCTACGTCCACGCGGTTGATGCCGTACGCGTCGTCTAGCGGTTTTAAAATTTGCACCATTTGGATGGTTGAGCAGTTTGGATTCGCGATGATGCCGCGGTTTTTCCACTGCGCGATGTCCTGCGGGTTGCACTCTGGCACGACCAATGGCACGTCCGCGTCCATCCTAAAGTGGCTGGTGTTGTCGATCACGACGGCGCCGCTGGCGGCTGCAAATTTGGCGTATTTTTCGGATACCGATCCGCCCGCGCTAAAAAACGCTATGTCGATCTCGTGCTCGTCAAAAACGGTCTCGGTAAGCTCCACTACTTTGTAGTTTTTGCCCTTAAACTCTATCTCGCTACCCGCGCTTTTCGCGCTTGCTAGCGGTAGTAGCTCGCCCACCGGGAAATCCACCTCCTCCATAACGCGGAAAAGCTCCTCTCCGACTGCGCCTGTCGCGCCCACGACGGCAACGTTAAATTTTCTCATTTTAGACTCCTTTGTTTTACTTCTTTTTACATCTCGGTCGGCAAAGCCCTTGCGGCAAGCCCCTTTGGCTTAACCCGGCGTCAAAGACCCGCCTGGCTTTGCAGATTAAATTTTGTTTGCTTTTTAGCTGTGATCTGTCTCACG
>CALISV010000291.1 GCA_938041615.1 uncultured Campylobacter sp.
CGGCGCCGTGGTACAGATCCCATTTCACGTACTCGAAGGCGAGGTTATCCGCGTAGATACCGTCCGCGGCGAGTACATCGAACGCGCAAACAAATAATCGCAGCCGTCAAATTTGATGAAAGCAAAATTTGACGAGCTCATAGCCCAAGTAAAGCCGCTGTTTAAAGATAACGGCTTTACCAAAAACGGGCTAAATTTCTACAAAAATACTCCCGAATTTATCTATGTCGTAAATTTTCAAAAAAGTAGCGGAAATAGCGCATTTAAAGCCAGATTTTACGTAAACTGCGGCATTTACGGCGCATTTATCGACGCTGCGACCGGCAAAGAAACCGTCTTAAAACCCAAAGAATACGAATGTCATTTTAGGGATAGAATCTCATCTATCATAGACTCCAAAGCTGTTTACTATGAAATCAACGAAAATACCGACACGGCAACGCTTTACAAAAATTTAACGAGCGATTTAAGAGCGGTATTTAGTTTTTTTTGACGAGATAAAAACCGAACGAAATTTGATTGATTTGATGCTGGAGCGAAACGGTCTAGCGGTGATTGATCAGCTTTTTGAATATTTACTCATAAAGAATGAACAAGAAATTTTGACCCGTCAAGTGCTAAGGTTATTTGAAAAATACGGAAACGAAGCTAGATGGAAAATTTTTGAGAGGCGTATAAACGATTTGCTGAAAAAATATGAAAAAAACGAGATAAAATTTGAAGAAATAAAAGCCAAGGCCTAAGCCTCGGCTTAGACTTTAGGCTGATTTTTTAACGCTATCGACCAAAGCAACGATCTCTTCGTGATTTGGCAGAGCATTTACTTCCGTGCCGATGAGATCTTTTTTGGAAAATACTATCTTTCCATCTACTTCAACTATGAAGTTTCCGCCGCTACCGACGATTTTGCTAATATTAGCGCCTGGGATTTGACTTAAAAATTCATCTTCTACACGAGAAGCTACCGGTCTATAGTTTCAAGAATTGCAATATGTAATCTTTACTTCCATTTTCCTTCCTTTCGAATTTAAAGTGAGCCGATTATAGCGTAAATTTAACAAATAGCAGTATAATTATGGAAAATTTAAGGAGAAAATTATGAAAAAAGTTGCCGTGATTTTTGCCGACGGGTTTGAGGAGATAGAGGGCGTTAGTATCGTGGACGTACTTAGACGAGGCGGCGTGGAGGCCCATATAGTAGGCCTTGACAAGCTACCTATCACGGGCGCACATGGAGTGAAATTCGTCTGCGATATGACGCTTTATGACCTTGAGGAGGGTGACTACGATATGCTGGTTTTACCGGGCGGATATACGGGCGTTACGAATATATCCGGTAACTTAAAAATGAGAGAGACAATCAAAAAGTTTGCTAAAAAAGACAAATTCGTCGCTGCCATTTGCGCCGCGCCGATAGCTCTTGGGGTGGCGGAGATCATGAGCGGCGAGTACACATGCTATCCTAGCTGCGAGGCTAGCGTCGAGGGCGGAACATACGTGAGCGATAAAAACGTCGTGCAAAGCGGAAATATCATCACCTCAAAAGGCCCTGCCACCGCGATGGAGTTTGCCTTGGAGCTTGTTAAAATTTTAAACGGCGAGCAAGTTTATAACGAAGTGAAAAATGGACTTTTATTTGTCAAATAACGATTTGCGGGTTTAAATTTTGATAAATGCCGCACGTTTTGCCGGATTTTGGCAAAGGTGCGGCTTAAATTTTATTAAGGCTGCAAATATCAAATTTGCGGCTGTGAAATTATAAAAATTGCCGACAAGGTCGCGCTTTAGTTTAAATTTATTTGCGCAGATCGACCGACGTTTTACGCCAAATGCGTCTTAAATTT
>CALISV010000292.1 GCA_938041615.1 uncultured Campylobacter sp.
AAGAGCGCCAAAGTGCTTGGCAATGGCTATATAAGTGACGGCAAGATAAGCTATTATTGCAGCTCTAGAAGCGAGAAAAAGGCGGGATTTAATGAATTTATCGCCGTCATGAAAAGCGTCGCTCACATCTTTATAAAAAGCTATGATGATAGCCCTTATTTTTACAGGACAAAAAGGGTTGAAAGCACAAATTTAGAGCCTATCTTTGACGCTGGCTTTGCAAGAGATGGGGGCACGCTTTACTACAAGGGCGAAAAGCTTGACGCACAACCTAGCGAGCTAAGATATATCACGGCAGAAAACGGCGCTGCTAGCGGATACTACACAGATGGCAAAAGCTTATTTTTAGGCTTTTATAAGCTTGATACAAGCTACACAGATGAGACGCGCCGGATATGCTATGACCAAAAGCATGATATAGAATATCTTTTTGAGCCAAAAAGTGGGGCGGCGTTTGCAAATGAGCTCAAATTTAGCACCCAAATACAAAAAATAATATAAATTTGAGCGGATCTGCGGGTAAAATTTGTAAATTAGGAGTTAAAATTTGACGGTAGTTGTCGCCAAATTTAGAGTTTTTGAAATCAGGCAAATTTGCCGCCAAAGCCGTCTGTGCTTAAATTTATCAAATTTCAGCCATTTCTCGCCAAAACTCAATCGCCTTATCATCGCCTGCTTGGACGAATTTAGCTATTTCTTCCGCGCTTGGCGCAGCCTTTTTGCATAGTCGCGCGATACCGATACTAGCAAGCGCTCTAAAAAATCTCTCAAAATCGCCCGCAACGCGCCTACCGCAAAGCTCTTCGTCCCCGAGTAGCCACGCATAAATCGCGCCGTCCGCGCAATCAAGCAAAAAAATCCACGGATCGCCCACGGCAAAAACCATCAAATTTGCAGGACGCGTATCGCCGTGCCACCATTTGCCGCCATATTCGTCTGTGCTGTTTAGCCGCACTAGCTCGCTAGCGTAGTCGCAGCCGGTGCCAAAGCATACGTTGCAAACTTCAAATTCGCCAAAGTCAAATTTGCAAACTAGCCGCGAAAGCGCAAGCGGAAATTTGACGCCTAGAGCCTCTTGCGCATTTTCTAGCGCCCACGTGGACGCGTCGGCATCGCTTTGTGCTAGTAGCCTCATGCCCGTTATGCCCTCTTGCTCCAGAGGCAGACATATCTCGTCTAGCTCGCGAGCGATCTCGTCTAGCTTTAAAAACATACTTTTCTCCGCTTTTAGTTTATCTGAGATTTTTTGTTTCGGTTTTTACGATTTCGCCGTTTTCGCCGTAAAATTTGGTAGTCGCCGCGCCCGCTTTCGCGTCGGTTACGACCTCTTTTACGAGCTCGCCCTTTTCGTTAAATTCTTTTTGTATTTTAACCGCCTCACTAAGCGGCTTGCCGATCGTTTGGCGCTGGTCTATCACGCTTTTTAGCTTGCCGCTCGGGTAGAAAAACTCAAAATACGCAGACTCGCCGCCTATCTGGTATGCGCGGCTGTGCAGGCGACCGCTCTCGTCGTATTTTTCAAATGTCGTTTCTTTTTTGCCGGTTTGGACGCTGGTAAATTCCTTATACGATGGCTTGCCGTCTCTGCGGTATTCGGCTATGTTGTTTTCAGCGAAAAAGCCTAAATTTGCGTCGAAGCGTTTGGTTTTTCGGTATAGTTTTAGCGCCTCGCCCGCGTCAAAAAGTTCTAGTAGCTCCTTTTCTAGTCCGCCCCACAGGCATCTCTCGGCCGTGAACGCAGGCGCGTCTCGGTGCTCTTTTGAGTAGACCTCTAGCAGCACCCAGCGCTCGTTTTTGCGGACGACGAACGAGATTTTTAGCTTTGTGGAGGGGTCGTCCGGGATCTTGCGCTTGTACTTCTCGTCCGCTTCGTCGATGACGTAGCGATTTAGCTGCGCGCCGCTCGCGTCTAGCTAGGTGACGTAGAGTCTGTTGTGTATTTTGCCACTCGCGTCCTTTTCGCCGTTGCGCAGGTCGTACTTAAAAAATATCTCATAAGTTGCGATTAGCTCGTCTTTTTGCTGCTGTGGCGCGTATTTGCCGCCTGCTTGCAGCGAGGTTGCGCAGGTCAAAACGATAAAAAGCTTTAATAAATTTTTCATCCAACTCCCTAAATTTGACGAATTTCGCGCTTGCGTTGCGGCGGCGACCTTGCGTAAAATTTTGCTATACGTATATTGGCCGCTCATCAAATTTGCCGCGCTTGTCTGTGTGGGCAAATTTGACTTATCGCTTTTGGCCGTTTTGCCGCGATTTTTACCTTGTCGACGCCGCCTGAAGCGGCAGCTCCTTATTTTAAAATCGCAAAGCCGATGCCGACTTTATCGGTGTGGCGATTGTAGTCGATGAGGCTCTCGCCGTATCCCGTGAAGTACTTCACGTAGCCGTAAACGCCGCTCTTGCCAAACGGAAATAGCCATCCAAGCTCGCCCGCGCCGCGGTTTGTTTTGTCAAAATGCAGGTTGTTGCGCACCATCGCCGTAAAGACGTGGCCGCGGAAAGGTAGGGCGAAATTTATATCCATATTGCCGAGGTATTTTTCGATGTCGGGGTTGTCGTCGCTGCCTTTGCTCTCAGGGATGCGAGCCCACGCTCGCGGGATCACGACTAGGCTACCGGCGTAAAGTTTAGCCTCGAGATAGACGCGATTCCACGAGCGCGACTTCTCGCCACCCTGGCCGTTACTCTCGTGCAAAAGTCCAGCGCGTAGGTAGTCGAGGCTCGGCAGCGCCTCAAATCTCATCGGAACGGTTAAGAAAATCTCGGGGCGATAGTTGGTCTCGCGAAATGGCGTAGAGCCCTTGGCAGTCTGCCACCACGAGCTTTGCGAGTAGCCAGCCGAGATCGTTTCGTTCAAATCAAACACGTCGTAAAATAGCGGCTTTTGCAAGCTGATCTGAAAAGCGGTCTCAAATCTACGCCTATCTTCAAAGTCGTTAAACGCGTAGGTTGCAGGCAGGAGGTAGTTTAGGTGGTGCATTTTTAGGCCCAAAATTTCATCCACGTCGTATGCCTCTCCGCTTTCAAATTTTGCTTTCGGGCGCTCTTTGGAGGCGATCTTTTGCTCCTCTACGGGCGCGTCCGCTACGCTATCTGAGGGCGCGATCACGGAGCGCTCCATGGCGGCCGTTTCGCCGTCCTCGTCCGTAAATATCGCCTTTTTAGCCGCTAGTTTATAAAGCTGCAGGGCTCTTGTTTTATCGCCTTCGTATTCGAGCTTTGCGGCGGCTTCGTAGAGGCGCTTGGCTTCGTCTTTAGCGGTCGGTTCGGTCAAATTTTCAGCTGCATTTTCAGGCTGGCCGGTTAAATTTTGCTTCGCCGTTGCAGACTCGCCGGCTACGGCTAAATTTAACAAAATCGCCAGTAAAACGATAATTTTTTTCATATTTTTCCTTCTTTTAAGGCTTGTTCGTAATCTGCCTGATAGTTGATGTTAAAAAACTCGTCTTCGCGCGCGAATTTTACGATCTTGCAACGGCAACGGTCGCGCAAAAGCCCGATCTTGTGCTCGCCCGCGGCAAAAAGCTCGCCCGCCGCGTCCGCTAAATCCCCGCTAAAAAACCCGCAAAGCGAGTGCGTATGCGACTCGTCCGCAGCGATAACCATGTCGTAATCGCGGGCAAATTTATATAGTTCGCGCACGCACTCTTCGCTAACAAAGGGCATGTCGGCCGGGACGATAAAGACGCTTTCGTTTGGGAAATTTCTAAGGATACTGTAAAGCGCTAGCATCGGAGAAAAGGCGTTTGGGTTCAAATTTACCGTATCTTGCGAGCAAATTTGAGCAAAGCTTGCCTCTGCGCCCTCTTTGTCGCCCGCCTGGGTCAAATTTGACCGCGAGAACTCCTCTGGGTTAGCGTCTTTTATGAGCGGTAGGGGCGGGTTAAATTTGTCAAATTTGGAGCTAACGAATACGCGCTCGAAAATCCGCCCGAATTTATGCGCTCCGTAGTGCGTGAGCGTCGCAAATCCGCCAAAAGGCAGCAGCGTTTTGTCGCGGCCCATTCGCGAGCTTTTGCCGCCGGCCAGGATGACGCATGTTTTCATTTTTTTCCTTAAGCAAAATTATAAGGCTAACTTTAGCCAAAAACGGCTTTGATTTACCAAAATGCGCCCGCCGCACCCCAAAAATAGCATAATGCGGATTTTAAAGGAGAAAAAATGAGCGAGAAAATTTGCAAATTTTGGGCTGGATAGGCACGCGCCTGTCGGTCATTATGTATATTTCCTATATCCCGCAGATAATGGGCAACCTTGAGGGCAACAAAACGCCTTTTATCCAGCCTCTAGCTGCAGCGATAAACTGCACGATCTGGACTAGCTACGGCCTGCTAAAAGCCAAAAGAGACTACCCGCTAGCGGCTGCAAATTTGCCTGGGATAATTTTCGGACTTTTGGCGACGATAACGGCGTTTTAAGAGGTAGGGGCTGCTAAAATTGGCGTTAAATTTGATGATATTTTTGACACGAGTTTATGTAAGTTAATTTTGCAAATTTGATATCAAATTTGAACGCAAAAAATTAAGGCGTCGTATTTTTTCTTTTTACTTCGCGCAAGCGCTCGTAACGAGACTTCGCTACGAGGAGACGAGGCGAAAATGAGCCCCGAGCGAGGGCGCGTATACGAAATACGTAACCGAGCTTCGGCGAAATTTCTAACGATGTATAAAGGAAAAAGACAAGCCGCCGAAGTTGCCTACTTAAAGATGTCGAGGCCTTTATCGTATTCTCTTGTCTCCAC
>CALISV010000293.1 GCA_938041615.1 uncultured Campylobacter sp.
CTTGCAGAGCTGCTGCCGCGCCGTTTTTAGAGTTAAATTTAAACGTCTTACCGCCGTGATTTTTTAGCCAAACGACATCGGTTAAATTTGCCTTCACTTCCGCCTCGCTCGCGCCGTAAATTTTATCCAAAAGCTCGTAGTTTCGGTATCTGCCCGCGTCATTGCTAGGTAGCGCCAAAGGCTTAAATAATGGATAAGGCTGCGCAAAAGTATCCTCGACGTCCGATAGATTTAGCAGATGCGCCGTGTCCTTTGCCTCGCCGTCGTCAAATTTGACCTTACTGCCGTCAGCAAAAACCACCTCGTTGCCGACTATTTTCACGCCGTAAGCTTTTTCGATCGCCGATTGTTTCGCACGCGACGCCTCTTCGCCGCTAGCTATTTCAAAGGTGTTCATGGAGTTTATCCGCGAAACTAGCAGACGTTTTGGATCGATATCGGAGACGTCCGAGCCTATTTTTAGCGTCGTGATCGCCACGCCGCCGATCATGGCTCTGCCGTTATCTTTCGTGCGGATGCCCCAGACGTCGTGCACGGCGAGCGGTTCGTCTCCGCGCAGGCCTGCGTAGAGCATGATGTGCCCGTTCATGTGAAATAGCGTTCTATACGGCACTGCCTGTGTTTTGATGACGCGCAGTTTTTCTTCCGCGCTTAAATTTGCTAGGTTTACGACCTTGCCGATTTGACCTTGCGCCTTTGAGTTTCGCGGTAGCCACACGCCAAAGCTACCCAGGAAATCCTGCAAAAATAGCGAGCAGTCGCGCTTGCCGCCGAACCCGCCCCAGCCGTAGCTTTGCCCGAGCAGCGATGACGCCAGCGCTCTTACGTTTTCGTCGCTAAATTTAAGCGGAAAGCGGCTTGCGCTTTGTTTTGAGATCTCGTAGTTTTTTAGCCCGCTTTGGGTTTGGATTTTGCCGTAAAATTTAAACTGATCCTCGCTTTGAAACGGCAAAATCGCGCCTATGCGTCCGTAAAATAAAAAGTTGCCGTTTTTGTCGTAGACGGGCTCTTCGTCTTTGATAATGCTTAAAAATTTAGAGTTTTTTAGCTCCTGCACGGCGTCCGCGCTTAAAATTTTTATTTCGGTCGATTTTACCCAGGCCCATGCGGCGTCGCTACCTACGAACGCCCACGCGCCGTCGGCCGAAAAGTGCGAAACGTAAAGCGGATAGCCTATCGAGACGAAAGAGAGCTGAGCGTAGTCAAACGGTAGCCCCTCGCCGGCGCGTGCCGGATTATAGAGTACGGCCTCGTCGGTCGGTATATTTCGCAGGCTAGTATTTGCCGTCGTTACCGCAGGTAGCGAAACCTTACCGAAGCTCTCCACGCTCGCGTTTTTGCGCACTTTTTCAAACCATTCGTTTGGGATTTTGCGCATATTTGAGAAATAATACTGCCTTTTTGTCGTGTTTTTATAGTAATCTAGCGCCCAAAAAGCGTCTTTTGCAGTGGTTGAGGGCGCTTTTAGATCAAGCGCGTTAAAGCGTTTTTGCAGTAGCGTTTCGCCGCTACTTTGCGCTTCAAAAGGCAGTATCGGTAGCGCATTTGCATTTTGATCGACGTCAAATTTTAGATAACTGATGTGGCCTAAATTTTCGTCCGAGCTCTCCTCGGGCATGTCGTATGCGGGCGCGGCGTTAGCGCCTTGATCAGGTAAATTTACCGTGCCCGGGGTATCTTTTGACGACGCGCAGCCGCCCAGCATCGCTAACGCCGTCGCTACGGAAAATATAAATTTGTAAAATTTCAATCTCACTCCTTAAAAATAAGCTATAATTTTACAAAAAATTAGGGAAATTTGTGCTAAATCAGCTCTTAGAAATCTTAAAAAAATCAAACGTCTTTCTCACCGGGCGTGGCGGCGTGGGCAAAAGCCACCTCACGCAAGCTGTTATCAAGCACTATAAAAGCGAGCTAAAAAACGTCGTCGTACTCGGTAGCACCGGCATCGCGGCGGTAAACGTCGGCGGAGTGAGCGTGCATAGTTTTTTTAAATTCGGCATTTGCTCAAACCTCGAGGAGCTGCGCGGCTACGACCGCAAACAGCGCGGGAAACTTGGCGAACTAAAAAAGATGCTCGACGTCTGCGATCTCATCGTGATAGACGAGATCTCGATGATCAGCGCGGGGCTGATGGATATGATTTACTACCGCTTGATGAGCTCGCGATTCGTCGGGCGCGTGATGCTCGTAGGCGACTTTTATCAGCTGCCGCCAGTGCGAAAAAACGGCGAAGACGGCAACTCGCTGTTTAAATTTCTTTATGCTTTTAACTCTAGCTCGTGGCATGAATTTGAGTTTAAAAATATTGAGCTAGTCGTATCAAAACGTACGAAGGATAAGAAATTTTACGATATCTTATCTATGCTTCGCATCGGGCGACTGAGCGAAGAGGTGTTTAGCTATATCGAAAATTTACGCGTGCCAAGGGTGCAGGTAGATGACGATACGAGCGTGCTTTTTGGGCGAAATTACGAAGCGGACGAGCTAAATAACAAGATGCTCTCTAAGCTATCCGCGCAGCTTGAAAGAGCCGAGGCGCTAGTTGAAATTTATGATGAAAATTTAAACGAAAACGCGCTGGATCGCTGGATCGCAAACCTTTACGCACCTGAAATTTTAAACATAAAAATCGGTGCGAAAGTTATATTTACCGTAAATAAATGGGGCGAGTACTATAACGGCGAGCGCGGGCAGATAATGCAAATTTTAAAAGAAAACGGCGAGATAAAAAGCGTCATCGTGCAAAAAGCTGACGGCGGCGAGATCGTCGAGGTGGAGCGCGCGAGATTTGATATGAGCGAGTTTGTGATGGCGGGCGAACATCTCGAGGAGCGCGCTAGGGCGTCTTTGACGCAGTTTCCGCTAAAGCTAGCCTACGCGATCACGATCCACAAATCCCAAGGCATGAGTATCGAAAATTTAGTGTGCGACCTAAATCATATCTTTGCCAACGGGCAGCTCTACGTCGCGCTCTCGCGGGCGATCGATCCAAAAAAGCTTAGGATATTTTACGGCAAAAGTCGGCCGTTTAGAGAGTATTTGCAAAGCGTCGTTAAAATAGACGAAGAGGTCGAGAAATTCTATCTTGAAAACAAATTTGAAAACATTAAGGAAGACGTATGAAAAAGATTTTTGCGCTGGCTTTTGCCGCGGTTATGGCCTTTGCCGAGACGCTAAATATCGATAACTTTGAAACCGATCTGTACTCCAGAGACGCCAAAAACTCGATCAAAAAAGTAAGCGTAAGCCTGCGCCTGGAGGGGCGAGACGTAGCGGATAACGAAGCATACGTGCTTGACGCGCTAAACGTCGTTATCGGCAGCTTTTACGTCGAGGATCTGCTAACCTCGCTCGGCAAGGAAAAATTTAAAGACACGCTAGCCAAATACACCGCCAAAAAGCACTCTGTTGATATCGACGAGGTGCTCATCATCTCGCTAAAAACCGTGCGCGAACCAAATATCGAAGAGCTACTTGAAGCGCTAAAAAACGTCAAAACTACGGGCTCAAAAAGATCGCAAAAAGAGCAAGTCGAGGATATCTTGCGAGGAAATAAAAATCAGCTAAAGCCGATGGATTTAAATCAGATAGATGATTTTGGCAAGGATTTTGGAGAGCAGTAAAATTTGGGATTAAATTTATAAATTTTATGCACCCAGACCTGCGCCTTTAGGGTGTTAAATTTGACTTGATTAAATTTAACACTGCGAGTTTGGTTTCCTTGTGTAAAAAACAACCGTTTAAGGTTGTTTTTTACTTTGTTGTAAAGGGGGTGGGGGC
>CALISV010000294.1 GCA_938041615.1 uncultured Campylobacter sp.
GCCCTGTAGAAGTAAACAAAAACGGAAAATTCGCCAGAGTAACGCCGTCAAATAACCCGAAATTCGACTTTACGATCAAATTTACCCACCCGATAATCGGCGAGCAAAACTACGTGTTCGAGTTTAGCAAACAAGCCTACATCGAGGAGATCGCGCGCGCTAGGACATTTGGATTTTTAAAAGACGTGCAGATGTTAAGAGCGCAAAATTTAGCCCTCGGCGGTAGCCTAGATAACGCCGTGGTTATCGACGATAATAAAATTTTAAATCCTGAAGGCCTGCGCTTTGAAAACGAATTCGTTCGTCATAAAATTTTAGACGCGATCGGCGATCTAAGCCTGATGGGCGCGCCATTGATGGCTGATTATACGAGCTTTGCGGGTAGTCACGAGCTAAATCACGAGCTAACGCTAGCCATCCTAAGCGACGATAAAAACTACGAAATCGTCACGCTAAAAGGCGATTTCGCGCGCGAATATCAAAAGGTATTTGCATAAAAAATATCCAAATTTTAGTTATCGCTCTTAGCTCGCCGCTAATCGTTGGCGTTTATGACGAAAACGGCGAGCTTATGGAGCAAATTTCTAGCGAAGAAAAATCCGACGTCTCTCTTGTAAAAATCATGGACAAGATCTTAAACGGCGGCAAATTTAACCTACAAAAAATCATTTACGCAAACGGCCCGGGAAGCTTTATGGGCGTAAAAGTCGCCTACGTCGTTTTAAAGACGATTAGTATAGTAAAAGAGTGCGAATTTTACGCAGTTAGCGGCTTTGAGCTAAACGGCGGCGCACCGATACGGGCAAATAAAAACTTAAGCTTCGTAGATACGCCTGAAGGCATCAAGCTACAAAAGGCGCAAGCAGGCGAATTTGGCTTGCCGCAAAATTTAGCCGTTTTAAATCTAAATTTAGATACCCTACCAAATTACGTTATTCAAGCCGTTTAGGAGATTTCTTGCAAATTTTAGTTCCCGCCACGAGCGCAAACATTGGCCCCGGTTTTGACGCCTTGGGTCTTGCCTTAGAGCTACACAACACTGTCGAGATAACGAGGGCAAATTTCGCCTCCGTGAGCATTTTGGGCGAAGGCAAAGATAATGCGCTTCTTAAAAAAAACAACATTTTTTTATCTATTTTCAATGAAATTTACGTCAAACTAACGGGCAAAAAAGATACTTTTCGCATGATTTTTACCAATCAAATCCCGTTTTCGCGCGGACTTGGTAGCTCCTCTGCGGTTATCACTTCAGCCATCGCGGCAGCTTATGCGGCGGCAGGATTTAAGGCGGATAAAAGCGCTATTTTAAACCAAGCTCTAGTTTACGAAAATCACCCGGATAACATAGCTCCTGCGACGCTTGGCGGTTTTGTGAGCTCCGTCATTGAAAACGGCAAGGTAAAATCTCTAAAAAAGCCTTTAAACGCCGATATAAAAGCCGTCGTCGTGATCCCCGATAAGCCGATGAGCACGAACGAATCTCGCGCCAAGCTACCTAAAAATTTCACTATGGGCGAGTGCGTTAGCAACCTCTCTCACGCCGCATTTCTCACGGCTTGCTTTTTTAGCGAAAATTACGAGCTTTTAAGAACGGCGGCAAAAGACGTCATGCACGAACAAATCCGCATGCAAAATCTGCCAGAGCTCTTTGAAGTGCGCAAGATAGCCTACGAAAACGGCGCTCTTTTGAGTACGCTTTCTGGCAGCGGATCTAGCTTTTTAAACATCGTTTACGCGGGCGATGCAGCAAATTTAAAACAAAAACTGCAAGATAAATTTAAGAGCTTTCGAGTTGAAATTTTTAATTTCGACAACGACGGGATAAAAATCCTACAAAGCTAAAAAAAAGCTAAAAGAAGTTATAATAATGGCTCAAAAATTTATCCCTATCAGGACGTGCGTGGTCTGCAAAAAGCGCTTTGGACAGCAAATTTTGCGTAGATACAGACTGATAAATTCTTCGCTATTTTTCGGAAACGGAAACGGACGCAGCTTTTATCTTTGCGAGGAATGTCTAAAAAAAGACGAGAAAATTTTAAGAAAATCGCTCGGAAGAGTCGCAGGCAGCTTTATAGCGACGCTACAAAACGGGCAAAATTTAAAGGAGATACTCTTAAATGGGGACTGTTCGAATTTCAGAGATAGCAAATGAGCTCGGCTACAATAGCAAAGAGGTTTTAGAAAAGGCTATTGAGCTTGGGCTAAAGGTCAAAACGCACTCAAGCGGCGTTAGTCCTGAAGAAGCGGCGGCGCTATACACCTACATCCAAACCGGCGAGATCCCCGAAGCTCTCAAGCAAAAACCCGAAAAGAAAAAACCGACCGTAAAAAAAGCGGAAGCCAAAGAGGGCAAAGAGGAAAAAGAAAGCAAGCCAAAAGAGGCTAAAAAACCAAGCTCCGCAAAAGAAGAAAAGCCTTTGCCAAAAGAAAAAGTAGAAACAAAAAACGACAAGAAATCTGAAAAAGAGCAAAAAACAGTCATTCAAAAACCGGCCGAAAAAGCGCCGGAGCCAAAAATCCAAGCAGCTCCCAAAGAGGAGCCAAAAGCCCAGCCTACCGCCAGCGAGCCCGTTCAGCCAAAAGAAAGCTTAGCCGACGTTAGCCTGCAAAAAAGACGCGGCCTAGTCATCGTAAAAAAGAAAAAAGACGAGCAGCCAGCACCTAGAGCAAGCGAAAGAAAAGAGTCTGCGCCGGCGCTAAATTTGGAAAATATGTTTAAATTTAGCGACGAAAAGATCGAGCGCAAAAAGAAAAAAGAGAAAAAACCGGTCATCGCGACCAAAAAAGACGGCGCTACAAAGATGGATCTACTTGGCGACCGCGATATAGCCGACATCGTGATAGACGATGAGGATGTGGTTATATTGCCTGATTTTTCCGTACGAACGCAAACTCCGGAGCCTCAAAAAACAAGACAACCTGCAAATACTAGCTACAAACCGGTACTAAATACATCGGTAAGTTCATTTCTAGAGCAAGGTACTGCGCGTAGGCCTCGCAAAAAACATAAAAAATCGCAACGAGCCGACCAAAACGGCGAGGCGGTAACCTACGTCGAGATACCAAAAGAGATCCGTCTTTACGAATTTGCCGACAAAATCAACAAGCAACCTAGCGAAATCATCGGCAAGCTCTTTATGCTAGGCATGATGACGACCAAAAACGACTTCCTGGACGAGGATGCGATAGAGATTTTGGCAGATGAATTCGGCATAGAGGTAAATATCGTCGATACGCAAGAAGCATTTGACTACGTTAAGGCCTACGACGAAGAAGAGGAGCAGCTAGACGATGCAAATTTGACCGTCCGCGCTCCGGTTATCACCATCATGGGTCATGTCGACCACGGTAAAACCTCGCTACTAGACTACATCAGAAGCTCGCGCGTAGCAGCGGGCGAGGCGGGCGGCATCACGCAGCACGTAGGCGCCTATATGGTAAATAAAAACGGCAAAAACATTACCTTTATCGATACTCCTGGCCACGAAGCCTTCACGGCTATGCGCGCTAGAGGAGCCAAGATCACCGACATCGTTATCATCGTGGTTGCAGCCGACGACGGCGTAAAACCGCAGACCAAAGAAGCCGTGAACCACGCAAAAGCCGCGGGCGTACCTATCATCATCGCGATAAACAAGATGGATAAAGAGGCCGCAAACCCCGACAAAGTAAAAAGCGAACTAGCCGAGCTGGATATCCTATCTACAGACTGGGGCGGTACGTACGAGTTCGTACCGATCTCGGCAAAAACGGGTATGGGTATAGACGATCTGCTTGAGATCGTACTCTTGCAGGCTGAAATTTTAGAACTAAAAGCAAATGCAAAAGCAAATGCAAAAGCCGCCATAATAGAAAGCTCGCAGCAAAAAGGCCGCGGTCCGGTTGCTACGGTTATCGTAGAAAACGGTACTCTAAGAGTCGGTGATATCGTGGTCGCAGGCGTCGCATACGGCAAGATAAGAAGCATAACAGACGATCAGGGCAAAATTTTAAAAGAGATAAAACCGGGCGAATGCGGCGTGATAATTGGCCTTAGCGAAATTCCTGAAGCCGGCGAAACGCTAATAAGCGTCAAAACCGATAAAGAAGCCCGCGAATACGCACAGAAAAAAGCTGAATACCTACGCCAAAAAGAGCTTAGCAAAACGACTAAAGTAAGCCTAGAAGAGCTTAGCGAAAAGATCGCCGAGGGCGAGCTAAAATCGCTCCCTGTCATCGTAAAAGCCGACGTGGGCGGCTCACTAGAAGCCATCAAGGCAAGCCTAGAAAAGCTTCGCAACGACGAGATAAAAGTAAATATCATCCACTCGGGCGTGGGCGGTATCACTCAAAGCGACGTAGAGCTAGCCAGAGCGAGCGAAAACTCCGTGATTTTGGGATTTAACATCAGGCCGACAGGCGAAGTGAAAGAAAAAGCCAAAGAAAGCGGCGTCGAGATCAAAACCTACAACGTCATCTATAACCTGATCGACGACGTCAAGGCGATCCTAAGCGGCTTAATGTCGCCTGTCATCCACGAGGAGCAGCTCGGTCAAGCACAAGTACGCCAAGTCATCAACGTCCCTAAAGTAGGCGCGATCGCGGGCTGCATGGTAACCGAAGGCACGATAAACCGCGGCGCGAAAATCCGCCTAATCAGAAACGGCGTAGTCGTACACGAGGGCACCGTAAGCTCGCTAAAACGCTTCAAGGACGACGTGAGAGAGGTAGCGCGCGGCTTTGAGTGCGGCGTGGGTATCGACGGCTACAACGACATCAGAGAGGGCGACTACATCGAGAGCTTTAAAGAAGTAGAGGAGCAAGCCAGTCTATGAACCCCTCGGAGATAAAGCGCCTACGCACGCAAAGTGTACTAAAAGAGCTACTACCTGAGGCTCTATCTACGCTTGAGGATGAGCTTTTACGCGGACTTTGCGTGACCGACGTTGAGTGTAAAAAAGGCAGATATGACGCGTTCGTATATCTTGATAAGATGATGTTTGACGAGCGCGAGCAGGCCTATATACTAGACCGCCTAAAACGCGTATCAAAGCATCTGCAAAATCACTGCATGGCTGCCGAGGGCTGGTATAGAGCGCCAAATTTTCACTTTAAATTTGACGACAGGCTCGAGTACCAAAACCACATGGACGATTTGTTTGAAAAAATCTCAGAGGATCTAAATAAAAATGCAAAATCTTGAAAATTTGATCTCGCAGTGCGGCGTGCAGCTCTATGACGTCGAGGTCGCAAACGAAAACGGCAGAGCGATTTATAGGATCTACATCGCAAAACCGGGCGGCGTAAATTTAGACGACTGCGAAAAGGTTTCACGTTTGCTTTCGCCGATATTTGACGTCGAGCCGCCGCTTAGCGGAGACTACGTGCTAGAGGTTAGCTCGCCAGGCCTGGAGCGAAAGCTAGAAAAACCGAGCCATTTTACATCAAGTGTTGGTGAACTGGCTAAAATTTCAGCCGAAGTAGACGGCGAAAACAAAAAACTAAAAGGCAAAATTTTATCCGCCGACGATGAAGAAATATCGTTTGAAAGCGAAGGTCAAATTTTAAAAATAAAAATCGCAAACATAAAAAAGGCAAAAACCTATATCGAGTGGTAAGCCGCAAATTTAAAGGCTCAAATTTGAGAAGCAAAATGCCCTGCCAAATTTCTGCAAATTTGAGTGCTTTAAATTTACATTTCCAAACTTAAACATACCACAGTAAAATCTCTCAAATTTAACCTTTCAAATTTTTAAAACCGCCTCCGCGTAAATTTAAAATTTCTACGAAAAACATAAAAATAATAGT